>JAJEHK010000231.1 GCA_022823765.1 Alphaproteobacteria bacterium
CAATCTGGCCCAGGGTGCTCATGTCCTCGAAACCCGGAGAAACGAGACCGCGCAGCGGGAAGAGCTTCCAGTAGGACCCGCCGGCGAACAGCACCACGAGGAGGATGGCGAACAGGAAACCCGGGATGGCGTATCCCAGGATAATCGTGCCGCTTGTCCACACGTCGAAGGCGCTGCCGTCACGCCTTGCCTTGGCGATCCCTAAGGGGATGGACACGATGTAGACGACGAGCGTCGTCCATAGTCCAAGGGAAATGGAGACAGGCATCTTTTCGACAATGAGATCGACGACGCTCCGGCTCCGGAAGGCACTCTCCCCGAAGTCGAAGGTGAGGTAATTCTCCATCATCAGAAGGAATCGCTCGACCGGTGGCTTGTCGAGGCCGTACATCTTCTCGAGTTTCTCGACGAAACCGTCCGGCAGTCCCTGCGCCCCGCGGTAGAGCGATTCTCCTGCGGACTGCACGTCACTGCCGGAGCCTGCAACCCTGGCCGTGGCGCCGACGGCCGTGCCTTCGAGTTCGGCAAGGATGCGTTCGACGGGCCCGCCCGGCACGAACTGCACGATGACGAAATTGATCATCATGATGGCGAACAGCGTAGGGGCGATGAACAGCAGGCGCCGGACAATGTAGGCGAACATGACGCTGCCTTCGGTCAGTCGTTATCCGTGCCGATTCGCTCCTTGAGCGCCGCATCCCTCCCGGCATCAATCCACCAGGTGTCGAGAACGATGCCGTCGTCGGAAACGATGTCAGGCTGTCCGAACCTGTCCCACCAGGCGACCCGGTCGTAGGTGATGTGCCAGTTGGGAATGACATAGTGGCCGTGGCGCAGCACCCGGTCGAGAACCCGCGATGCCGTCACGAGGTCCGCTCGGGTGCCGGCATAGATGATCTCTTCGACAAGGGCGTCGATCACCGGACTCCTGATGCCGGCAAGGTTGTTGCTTCCGGGAATGTCGGCGGCTGCCGAGCCCCAGTAGTTTCTCTGTTCATTGCCTGGCGAGCGCGACTGGCCGAAACTGGACACCACCATGTCGAAATCGAAGTTGTCGAGGCGTTCCTTGTACTGGGCGGCATCGATGGACCGGATCTCCAGGCGGGCTCCGAGGCGCTCGAGCTGGGCGCGAAACGGTTGGAGAATGCGTTCGAATGCCGGCTGGACCATGAGGAACTCGATTTCCATGGGTGTGCCTGATGGATCGGTCAACACGCCATCCTCGATTGTCCAGCCTGCCTCTGCCAGCAGGGCCTTTGCCTTGCGCAGATTGGTCCTGATGTTGCCGGACCCGTCGGTGACCGGTGGTACGGGAGCCTCGCCGAAGACAGCGTCCGGAAGGTCGTCGGCATAGCGCTCCAGCAGGGCGCGTTCGGCATCATCCGGGGCGCCGCTGGCGGCAAGTTCCGAATTGGAAAAATAGCTCACCGATCGCAGGTACTGGCCGTAGAAGAGGTTCTGGTTGGCCCACTCGAAATCGAAGGCCAGGGCAAGTGCCTGACGGACCTTCGGATCGGCGAACTTCTCGCGGCGCAGGTTGAAGACGAATCCCTGCATGCCCTGGGGACGGCTGTGTGCGATCTTCTCGACGATGACCAGACCGTCATCGAAGATGCTGCCGCTGTAGGACGTTGCCCAGCGCTTGGAATTGTTCTCCGAACGAATGTCGTACTCCTTTGCCTTGAAAGCCTCCATGGCAATGTCGAGATCGAGATACTCGTCGTAGCGAATGCGATCGAAGTTGTAGAAGCCGGAATTGACCGGAAGACCGGCGCCCCAGTAGTCCTCGTGGCGCGCGTAGGTGATGGCACGCCCCGGGTCGACGTCTATGACCCTGTAGGGTCCGCTTCCCATGGGGAACTCGAGGCTGGCCTCCTCGAAATTCCGGCCTTCGTACCAATGGCGTGGCAGCACCGGAAGATCACCCAGAATCAACGGCAGTTCGACATTACCCGGACCATCAAACGTGAAGCGCACCCAGCCACCGTCCTCGACGACCGCTTCGGTGACATTGGCATAGTACGCAGCATAGAAAGGCAGACCGCTCTCGCGCAGGGTTTCGAGACTCCAGACCACATCGTCCGCCGTGACCGGCGTGCCATCGTGCCATCGTGCTTCGGGGCGCAGGTGGAAGGCGACCCAGGAGTGATCGTCCGGCACCCGCACGCGATCGGCCAGCAGTCCGTAGGCTGCGGTCGGTTCATCATTCGACTCTTTCAGCAACGTGTCATAGAGCCTCGTGAGGCCGCCCGCCTTGCGCCCCCTGAGGCTGTAGGCATTGAGAGTGTCGAAGCCGCCGAAGCCGAAGAAGCGGGCCTCGCCGCCCTTGGGCGCGTCGGGATTGACATAGTCGAAGTGACGGAAAGTCTCGTCGTACTTGAGATCGCCGTACCGCGAGATTCCATGGGATTCCCGCACCGTTTCGGCCAGCGCGGCCCCCGCTGCCAGCACCAGGACAACAAGAATGGGCACGAGACGCATGGCCGGCACTCCGCAGGTCGACAGGAACAGGAAGTATGGCATGCCGCCATGTCGTGATGAAGGCAACCCGAAGAATGAAAGATCGTCCGAGGGGCTGCGGGACCGTCACGACCATCCCGCGTGAGAGCTGTTTGTCCCGCGTTGCTTCAGTCCCATCGTGGCGACGAGGGGATCACGGCCGGCAGTCCGGTGTCGATGTGCTCTTCAGCCGCCGATGACCGCCTGGCGTGCGCACATGCCGCCGTCGATGGTGAGCACCACGCCACTGATGAAACGTGCCCGGGGGCTGGCGAGAAAGACGATGGCATGGGCCATGTCCTCTGAAACCGGGAGCGACCCGCCGGGCATGCCGGAGATCAGTTCGCGCCACCGGTCGCTGTCCCCGAATCTCTTCAGGGCATGGTGTTTGAGCGCCATGATGCCGCGCTCGTTTTCCATGTCACCGGGGCTGATGCCAACAACCCTGATTCCATCGTCGAGACTCGTTCCACCGAGCGCCCGCGTCAGGGTGACGAGCGCACCATTGGCCGTCACCCCTGCGGCATAGCCGGATGGTGCCTGATCGCCCGCCGTGCCGATGTTGTTGACGATCACGCCCCGGCCGCGCGCCTTCATTTGACCGTACATGGCACGCATCATCGTGATGTAACCGAAGAGCTTGAGATCCCAGGCGGCGCGCCAGGTCTCTTCGTCGACATCCAGCAATGTGCCAAGCGGAATGGCGCCGGCATTGTTCACCAGAATGTCGGCGTCGGCGCAGGCGTGCGCCACCGCGCGCGCTTCTTCCCCGCTCGAGAGATCCGCCACGTGGATGTCGACGGCTACCGCGAATTCGCTCCGGATGGCGTTCCTGGCACATTCGAGATCCTCTCTCGTCCTCGAGGCCAGATGGAGATCAGCCCCTTCCGACGCGAAGACACGGGCCGTGGCGAGGCCGATGCCGCGCGATCCGCCGGTGATCAGGACAGTCTTGCCACGAAGTTCCAGATCCATCGCCGAAGTCCTCTTCCCAATGAAAGCCGAACCTACCTGAAGCCATCCGTGGCGCCCACGAGCTCATGGATGTTCCCCGGTTCGAGGGCCGTGTGCCCGGTATCGGGTACGAGGCGGAAGTCGGCTTCCGGCCATGCGCGGTGCAGGTCCCATGCCGTTCTGGCCGGTGTGCAGATGTCGTAGCGTCCCTGCACGATCACCGCGGGTACGTGCCGGCACCTGTCGATGTCGTCGATAAGCTGGCCGTCGCGGGAGAAGAACCCGCCATTGACAAAATAGTGACACTCAATCCGAGCAAAGGCCCTGGCGAAACCATCGCATGCGAACCTCTCCAGCCTTCCGGGATCGGGGATGAGCGAGAGGATCGACCCTTCCCAGACACTCCATGCTCTCGCTGCCTCGCGTTCGATGTCGGGATCGCCGGATGTCAGGAGCCGCATATAGGATCCCATCAAGTCGTCCCTTTCGGCTTCGGTAACAGGGGCGAGAAAATCCTCCCAGGCATCGGGAAAGACGTGGCTGGCTCCGTCCTGGTAGAGCCACCGGAGTTCCGATTGGCGCAGGGTGAAAATGCCGTAGAGAAC
>JAJEHK010000325.1 GCA_022823765.1 Alphaproteobacteria bacterium
TGTCGGTCTCGATCGTGCCCTTGTCCGTGATGACAGCGCTCACCGCCTCGCCGGAGCGCCTGAAACCGGTGACGGTGCAGCCGGTGATGATGCGGACACCCTCGCCTTCGGCCTTGGTGGCAAGCCCGTAGATGGACGCGGTGTTGTTGGCGTAGCCACCTTTCTTTTCGTGCAGCACCGAGGTGATGTTCTGCGCCCGCCAGTCGGAAAACATCGACTTCATGTACGTCATGCAGTCGTCCGCACCCTCGATGAAGGCCGACTCGTAGCCGATTGCCTGCTGCTGCTGGTAGATCGTCGAGACGTCCTCATGCATGGACTCGCTGGAAATCTGCATGTAGCCGACCGGGTGATAGCTGTAGGCTTCAGGGTCGCTTTCCCATACCTCGACGGACTGCGCCATGAGTTCGCGCATCGCCGGCTGGTAGTAGTTGTTGCGGACCACGCCACAGGCGATGCCGCTGGCGCCGGCGGCAATCCCCGTCTTGTCCAGAACGAGGATGTCCTCGCCGCTGCCCCGTCCTCGCGCCTTGAGTTCCAGGGCAAGATGGTACGCTGTCGAAAGGCCGTGGATACCGGCTCCGATGATCACGTAGGGTGAGCTGTTCGGGAATGCCATGCGGTGTTCGCCCCCTGTTGTTCGCAACTCCCGTCCTCCGTTGAGGACGGGAGGGAGAGTGCTTGACGATCGGTGACCCGCCAGTTATACCAATAGTGAACCAATACAACCAATCCCGAAAAGCCTAGAACTTAACTCATGCCGATGTCAAGACAAGCGATGAACCCGGCCCGCACGACGCCCCTGCCGCTTCCGCGGGCAGGAACTGCCGTCGCCATCGCCACCCGGCTGCGCACGGCGATTGCCGACGGCATCTATGTTGACGGTGAACGCCTGCCTGCCGAACGCGCGCTCGCGGACGCCTTCTCATGTTCAAGGACCACCATCCGTGCGGCCCTGCGCCTGCTCTGTGACAGCAATCTCGTCTCCCGCCGGGCGGGGAGCGGGACGTTCGTCACCTTCAGCCACGATGCCGAGAATCCCGACATTGCCGAAATCACCAGTCCTCTCGAGTTGATCGATGTGCGGATCGCTGTGGAACCGCACATGGTGCGCCTCGCCACGGTCCACGCTACCATGCGCGATCTCGGCCGCATTGGCATCGCCCTTGACGCCCTCGAATCGTCGGGCGAGCCCGAATCATTCACGCGCCAGGACCGCATCTTCCACCAGTCGATTGCCGATGCCACCCACAATCCGCTGATGTGCTCCTTCTACCGGCGGATCAATCATGTTCGCGGACACCGGCAGTGGAGCGCGATGAAGGACAAGGTGCTGACCGGTCAGGCGATGGATTCCTACAACCATGACCATCGCCAGCTCTTCGAGGCTCTTGCCGTGCGCGATGCTGACAGTGCCGCCGACATCGTCCTCAGCCACCTTCAGACGGCGCGCCTGCATCTGGTCTCCACCTGACATCCCCAGTGTCGCGCAACCGTGTGATTTCGACCCCCGCAGCACGTGCCGCTGCCACGGCATCGGGCTTGACGGCACGCACGGTGACCGTGTCGACGTACGGCAACTCCAGGCAGGCTGCCGCCAGGTCTTCGGCAAAGTCCTCGACCAGTCGTATGTGACCACGGCCAATGATGTCTTCTGCCCGCAGGACGATGTCCCGGTAATCGACGGTGGTCTCAAGGCGTCCGGTCTTCCAGGGCGCACCTACCAGTTCAAGCGTGACATCGACGATGAGCGGTTGCCTGGCGGTTGCCTCGTGATCGAGGATGCCGATCGATGCCTCGAGTTCCAGGGCCTCGACGAACACGCGCGTGCGGGTCATGTGACGTCAGGCCCGAGCGGATAGCCTCCCGCGGGATGTTGCCAGCCCAGGCGCTGGCCGCCATCGAGATGGAGGACCTGCCCCGTCACCGACGGCGCCCGGACGAGAAATCGCAGGGCATCGCAGATTTCTTCGGGAGATGTCCCCCGGCCCATGGGAAAGCCGGCGGTCCAGCGGGCCATGGCGGCGTCATCGCTCCTGTGGTCCGGAAGGGCCATGCCCGGAGCGATGCCATTCACCCTGACAGCCGGAGCGAGTTGCAACGCCCATGTCCGGGTCATCGCCTCGAGCGCCACTTTCGAGGCCGTGTAGGACATGTAGCGGGGCGTCGGATTGGCAACGCGCTGGTCAAGCATGTTGATTACGCACCCCTGCTCGGAGGAAGGCAGCAGTTCTGAGAAGGCCCGCGTGAGCAGCATGGGCGCCACAAGGTTGGTGTTGAGGTTGGCATCTATGGTATCCGGGCCTGCGCTGCGCACGCTGTCGTCGATGAATACGGCGGCGTTGTTGACCAGAAGCGTCACGGGCCCGAGTTCTTCCGAGGCTTCCCTGACAAGCGCTGCCGGTGTCCGGCGATCGGTGAGATCGCCTCTGATCGCCAGGGCCTTGCCTCCGCTTGCCGTGATGCTGCGGGCCTCGGCGCTCGCGTCGGCGAACGATTTTCGGGCAGCCAGGGCGACAGGCCAGCCGTCGGCCGCCAGTGCCCTTGCCATGGCAAGACCGAGGCGCCGTCCGGCGCCGGTGACGAGGGCGCAGCCCACGAGTCCCTCTATGGTCCCTTGCGCCTGCGAAGCCGCCGCCGCGGCTGGCGCGCCATGGCGGTCTCGAGAGGAGCATCGCGAAGTCCGAGATCGATGGCCTCGAGACGGCGGATCTCGTCGCGCAGCCGTGCGGCCTCTTCGAACTCGAGGTTGCTCGCCGCCTCGCGCATGCGCTGGCGCAGGTCTTCCACGCGATCCTCGAACGTGCCACTCGCGTCCAGGCTGTCGCCGGCGATGCCGGTATCGATCGTCACATGGTCGGCGTCAGCCATGCTCTGGAGCGAGTCGGGGATACCCTTGCGTATCGATTCCGGCGTGATGCCGTGTTCCTCGTTCCACGCCACCTGCTTCTGGCGGCGGCGTTCGGTCTCACCGATCGCCCGTTCCAGCGACTCGGTCATGTGGTCGGCATAGAGAATGACCCGCCCGTCCACGTTGCGCGCCGCCCGTCCGATGGTCTGGATGAGGGAGCGCTCACTCCTCAGAAAGCCTTCCTTGTCCGCATCGAGAATGGCCACGAGCCCGCATTCCGGAATGTCGAGTCCCTCGCGCAGGAGATTGATGCCGACCAGGATGTCGAAGGCGCCGAGGCGCAGGTCCCTGATGATCTCGATGCGCTCGAGGGTGTCGATGTCGGAGTGGAGATAGCGGACGCGCAGCCCGGCTTCCGCCAGATACTCGGTCAGCGCCTCGGCCATGCGCTTGGTGAGCGTCGTCACGAGAACCCGATGACCGGCCGCAGTGACTTCGGCGCATTCGGCCATCAGGTCGTCCACCTGGGTCGTCACCGGACGCACGATGCACGGAGGATCGACGAGCCCCGTGGGCCGGATCACCTGCTCGGCGAACGCTCCTCCCGTCCTCTCGAGTTCCCAGGGGCCCGGCGTCGCCGACACGAAGATCGATTGCGGTCGCATCGCCTCCCATTCCTCGAACTTGAGAGGACGGTTGTCGACACAGCTCGGCAGGCGGAACCCGTACTCGGCGAGTGTCGACTTCCGGTTGAAGTCGCCCTTGAACATGCCGCCGACCTGGGGCACCGCAACGTGGCTTTCGTCGATGAAGATGATGGCGTTGTCCGGCAGGTATTCCATCAGCGTGGGCGGCGGCTCCCCGGGAGCACGTCCGGTGAGGAACCTGGAATAGTTCTCAATGCCGGCACACATGCCGGTCGCCTCGAGCATTTCCAGATCGAAGGTACAGCGCTGTTCCAGTCTTTCTGCCTCGAGAAACCGGCCGCGTTCGCGAAAGAACTCCAGTCGTTCGCCGAGTTCCACGCGGATCGCCTTGGCCGCCTGGTGCAGGGTCGGTTTGGGCACGATGTAATGGCTGTTGGGATAGACGACGATCTGCTGCATTTCGCCGGCACGCTGACCGGTGAGGGGGTCGAACTCCTCGATGCTCTCGATTTCGTCACCGAAGAGCGAAATGCGCCATGCGCCATCCTCGAGGTGGCTGGGAAAGACCTCGAGCGAATCGCCGCGCACCCGGAAGGCGCCGCGCTGGAAGGCGGTGTCGTTGCGGGTGTACTGCAGCTCGACGAGGCGGCGCATGATGGATTCGCGGCGGTACTCCATGCCCTGTCGAAGGGATATCGTCATCGCCGAATAGCTTTCGACGTCGCCGATGCCGTAGATGCACGAGACGCTGGCGACAATGATGGTGTCGGGACGCTCCAGGATCGCGCGGGTGGCCGAGTGGCGCATGCGGTCGATCTGCTCGTTCCTGCTCGACTCCTTTTCGATGTAGGTGTCGGTCCGCGCCACGTAGGCTTCCGGCTGGTAGTAGTCGTAGTAGGAGACGAAGTACTCGACGGCATTGTCCGGAAAGAAGCCTTTGAACTCGCTGTAGAGCTGTGCCGCAAGGGTCTTGTTGGGCGCCAGCACCAGCGTTGGGCGTCCCATGCGCTCGATCACCTGGGCCATGGTAAAGGTCTTGCCGGATCCGGTGACGCCAAGCAGCACCTGGTCGCGCTCACCGGCAATGAGTCCGTCCACGAGTTCCCGGATCGCATCCGGCTGATCTCCCGCCGGTTCGAAGTCCGCAACCAGGCGGAAGAGCGACGGCGTCACGGGAGCAAAGGGACTGTCGCGATGAACGGGTGCCAGCGTCATGGGCACAACCTACACGAGGCCGGCGTAGGGTGACAGGTGGTGTCCACTTCCAGGGCAGTCACGTCACGTGGCGAGTTTCAAAATACGGTGGCTTTTGCTAACGAACTCCGGTAGCGACATGTGACGGCGGAGGCTTTCGCACCGATGGCCGACATTCGGGTCCTCGACATTGACAAGTACTTCGGAACGTTCGCGGCGTTGAAGGACGTCAACGTCGATATCACATCAGGCGAGTTCGTCGTCCTCGTGGGGCCTTCAGGTTGTGGCAAGTCAACTCTTCTTCGCGTGATATCCGGTCTTGAAGTCGCGAGTGGCGGCCGGATCCATATTGATGGCAGGGACGTGACGGACCTGCCCGCCAAGGACCGGGACATCGCCATGGTGTTCCAGTCCTACGCCCTTTATCCGCACATGAATGTTGCAGAAAACAT
>JAJEHK010000341.1 GCA_022823765.1 Alphaproteobacteria bacterium
GGTGCGTCCGGGAGCGACAACCTCGCGGATGAGGCGCGCCATCTCCGCGGTTTCGGCCGGCGTCATCCCGCCCGCGGGTTCGTCGAGCAGCACCAGGTGCGCATCGACGGCGAGCAGGCGGGCGACCTCGAGGCGCCGGCGTGCCGGCAGGGGGAGATGGTTCGCGAGCACGTCGCGTTCCTCCAGGAGCCCGACCTCGTCCAGCACGGATTCGACGCTCCTGGCGCCGGCACGCGAGGGGGCCGGCCGGCCGTGCTGAGCCGCACGCACGTTCTGAAACACCGTCATGGTCCCGAACAGGCGAACATTCTGGAATGTCCGCGCGATCCCCAACCGTGCAATCCGGTGCCCCTTCCACCCGGTGATGTCCGTGCTCCGAAAGGAGACGCGCCCGGCGCTCGGCGCGTAGACGCCGGTCACCGTGTTGAGCAGAGTCGTCTTGCCCGAGCCGTTGGGGCCGATGATGCCCAGCACCTCTCCGGGCGCCACCTCGAGGTCGATGCCGGCGAGGGCAGCGAGCGCGCCGAAGCGCTTTTCAAGGCCCTCGAGCGCCAGCATGGCTCCGCCGCGTCAGCAGGGTCTTCAGTCGGTGCACCCGCACTTCGTCGAGGATGCCCCGGGGCATGACAATCAGCAGCACCGCCACCAGGCCACCGAAGACGATCATGCGGTAACCCTGGATGAACCGGACCGCTTCGAGAAAGCCAAGATCGATGGCGACGCCGATGAGTGGCCCGAACGCCGTGCCGAGACCGCCGATCAGGCCGTAGGCGAGGGCGTGAACGCCCAGCATCACGTTGAAGAACTGCGGCTCCACGTAGGTGGTGAAGTGGGCATAGAGCGCGCCGCCGATGCCGGCGATGCCGCCGGCCAGCCCGGCTGCCAGAATGCGGTATCGCACCGTGTCGAGGCCCTGCATCTCGGCCAGCAGGCTGTCGGACCCGAGCATTCTGAAGACCGAGCCCAGGCGGGACCGCTCCATCCACAGGAAAGCGATGAGTACCAGCGCCAGCAGGCCATAGATGATGAACATGAACTCCATGAGGCTGATGTCGCGTTCGAACATCCAGCGGATGTCGTGGAACCCGTTGGCGCCATCCGGGCCGACCATCTCGCCGTCGACCTCGACCTGAACCTTCACGATCAGCAGGATGAGGCGCACCATCTCCGCGAAGGCCAGTGTCGCGATCGAGAAGTAGAGGCCGCTCAGCCGAAGCGTGAGGGCGCCCACGACCATCGCCATGAGGCCCGCCACGGACGAGCCGATCAGGATGGCTGTCCAGATCGGCAGTTCGAACATGGCGGTGGCGGCGCCCGCCGCGTAGGCGCCGAGGCCGAAGTAGGCCTGCTGGCCGAAGGAGATCTCTCCGGTCGTCAACAGCAGGTAGGCCGACAGCGCAATGAACGAGATCATCCCGATATTCGACAGCACCGTGATGACGTAATCGTCCATGGCTCACACGCGCCTCGAGGCGAACTCCTCTCGGCTGAGGATGCGCCGGCCCATGAGCCCGCCTGGCCGCAGCACCAGGATCGCGAACAGCAGGATGTAGGCGCTCAAGTCCTTGTACGCGTTGCCGAGATACCACTGGGAATGGGCCTCGGCCACACCGAGCAGGAGGCCCCCCAGGATCGCTCCCGGCAGCGAGCCCATGCCGCCCAGCATCATCGCGATGAGGCCCTTGAAGGTGGCCCACAATCCGAAGTAGGGCGTGATCTGCTCGTTCGTGGCGAGAATGGCGCAGCCCGCGACCCCGCCGACCAGGGACACCAGCGCGAAGCTCAACAGCATGATCCATCCGGTGTTGACGCCCATGTAGCTGGCCGCCCTGGGGTTTTCGGACATCGCCCGCAGCGCCAGGCCATGCCGGGTGTGGTGAACGAAGAGGTGCAGGGCCCCCATCATCACCACGGCCAGCACCAGCATGGTGACGTGTTCCGGGCGGATGAGGAACGCGCCGAGTTCGATGGGCTCGGCAGCGAAGAGGGAAGGAAAGGAATAGGTACGCTCGGGCAGGATGTGAATGGCGACCTCTTCGAGCTGCATCCAGATCACGAAGCTCGACACCATGGACGCGAGTGCGGCATCCCGGCGTATCGCGCGGAAGCACAGACGCTCGACATAGATTCCGGTGAGAACGGTAGACGCCAGGATCACCAGGGCGACGATCAGCACGTGGACCTGGTAGTGAACGTGGAGCCACGTGCCGGCGTAGGCGCCGAGCATGATCGTGGCGCCATAGGCGAGGTTGAGCCGCCGCATGACGCCGAAGATGATGGTGAACCCGACCGCCAGCAGCGCGTAGGACGAACCGAACATGATGCCGTCAACGGTGTTCTGGACGAAGTCGATCACGGCGTCCCCGCTCTTCGAGTCTGGCTACTCCTTGTGCGTTCCAAGGTAGGCCCGGTGAATCACCTCGTCTTCCTCGAGTTCCCCGGGCGAACCCGAGAAGGTGATCTCACCGCCTTCGAGGAGATAGAACTTGTGGGCCACCGTCAACGCCATGCGGGCGTTCTGCTCGACGAGAAGAATGGTGGCCCCGCCCGCGTTCAGTTCACGGATGATGCCGAAGATCTCCTCGACGATGAGTGGCGCCAGGCCCACGGAAGGTTCGTCCATGAGCAGGATCTTGGGACGGGTCATGAGGCCCCTGGCGATGGCCAGCATCTGCTGCTCGCCTCCTGACAGCGTGCCGGCGAGCTGCTTCCTGCGTTCCTTGAGGGGAGGAAACCGCCGGTACATGTCCTCGATATCGGCCGCAATCTCTGCCGTGGAGGCTCGCCTTGCGTACGCCCCGGCGCGCAGGTTCTCCTCGACGTCCATGCGCGGAAACACCAGGCGATTCTCGGGCACCAGCGCGATGCCCCTGGCCACCACCTTCGCGGCCGGCAACCGGGTGAGATCCTCGCCATTCAGCACCACCGAGCCGGACGTGGCGGAGAGAATTCCCGCGATGGTGAACATCGCCGTGGTCTTGCCCGCGCCGTTGGGACCGAGGAGGCAGGTGATCTCTCCCTCGACGGCATCCAGGCTGATGCCCCGCAGCGCCTCGATGCTTCCATAGGAGGTCACCAGGTCCCGGACGCTCAGCATCGGTTCAGGCTCTCCCGCCTTCAGGCCCGGACTCGGGTGCGGACGATCCGAGGTAGGCCTCCTGCACCGCCGGGTTGCGCTGCACTTCGCCTGGTGTGCCCAGGGCAATTCTGTGCCCGAAGTTCAGCACCGCGATACGTTCCGTCACGCCCATGACGAGTTCCATCACGTGTTCGACGAGCAGCACGGTCACGCCGGACTCGCGCACCCGGCGGATGCGCTGACCCAGGTCATCGATCTCCCTTTGGCTCATGCCGGCCGCCGGCTCGTCGAGCAGAAGCAGCTTCGGACGGGCTGCCGCGGCGCGCGCGAACTCGAGGCGCCTTTGCTCTCCGAAGGCAAGATTGGCGGCGAGATCGTCGCCCTTGTGTCCCAGGTCGGCCAGTTCAAGCAGTTCGACAATCTCCTTTCGCGTCTGGCGCGTGGCGCCGAGCCAGCGCGGCAGAAAACCCTGCCGGGCGATGTCCTGGTGCGAGTTCTGTGCCACCCACAGGTTCTGCCAGACCGTGAGGTTGGGAAACAGGCGAATGTTCTGGAAGGTACGGGCGATGCCGGCACGCAGGCGCTGGTGCGGTGGCTTGCCGTCCATCAGTTCTCCGCGGAACCGAACGGTGCCGGCGGTCTGTCCGTAGACACCGCAGATCACGTTGATCGTGGTGCTCTTCCCCGATCCGTTGGGACCAATGAGGCCGCAGATCTCTCCCTCCTCGACGGTGAGGTCGAGCCCGTCGAGGGCCTTCACCCCGCCGAAGTGCTTCGACAGGCCGTGGAGTTCAAGCACCGTTCTGGCCCCGCCCGTCCAGGCCGATCGCGCGCTTGAGGATGCGGGCTGTGGGGGCGTCGAAGAGACCCGAAGGCTTCAGGTTCATGGCGGCGATGATCATCAGTCCGAAGACGATGTTGCGCCAGTCTCCGAGGAAGCGAAGCCCTTCCACCAGCACGCCCTGAATGAAGATGACCGCCAGCAGGGTGCCGAACACGCTCGAAAGGCCGCCGAGGATCGGGTAGGCGATCGCGAAGGTCGCCAGCAGCACCGTGAAGGTGAGATGATCGACGTAGGTCGCGGTGTGGGCGTAGAGGCCCCCGCCGATTCCGGCGATGAAGCCGCCGGCGGTCATGGCCGCCACCTTCACGGCAGTGAGGTTGATGCCGACACTCTGGGCTGCGAGTTCGTCCTCGCCTACCGCGCGCAGCACCGCCCCGGTGCGCGAGCGGTCCGCCCACCACAGCAAGGCCATGACCAGGATGACGAAGACCCAGACGAAGGCCGTGATCTCCCATGCCGACCAGCCATTCGCCACGAAGTAGCGGATCTCGCGAAAACCGTTGGTGCTGTCCGGCCCCACGGAAATGTCGCCGCGCGGCACGCGCCAGCTCAGGTTGAAGAAAAACAGGCGAACGAACTCGCTGAAGGCAATGGTCGCCACGACGAGCATCAGGCCCTTGACCCGCAACGCGGGAAAGCCGACGAGGAAGGCGAAGAACGCCGCGATCAACGCTCCGACGAACAGCGCAGGAAGAATGGGCAGCTGGAAGATGACGGTGAGAATGCCGGCCGAGTAGGCGCCGATGGCAAAGAAGCCGGCCTGGCCCAGGGAGAGCTGGCCCGTGAGCATCAGGATGTACGCGGAAAGCCCGAGGAGGGTGTGAATCCCGATGAGCTGGACTAGGCCGAGGTAGTACGCCATCGGCCTCAGTCCCGGTTGATCGCGGATCCGAAGATCCCGTGCGGCCGGAAGACCAGGAACACGAAGAGCAGCAGAAGCACGTACATGTCACGTTCGTTGACGCCGCGGAAATACAGGAACAGGTTCTCGAGACCACCGACCAGCAACCCGGCCGCGATGGCTCCCGGGATCGATCCCAGGCCTCCGATCACCGTGACGATCAGGCCCTTGACCGTCAGCGGTATCGTGATCAACGGCGAGAGCACGCCGACCGAGGCCGCCGTCATGGCGCCTGCTATGCCTCCCAGCAGGCCGGCGAGCACGAACGTCACGGCATTGGTCCGGTGGACATCGATACCGCAGAGCCGGGCCGCCACGTCCTGCTGGGACACCGCTCGTGTCGCCAGGCCCAGCCGGCTCCGGTAGAGCACATAGAGCAGGCCAACGGTGCTGACGATGCACACGGCGAAGACGAACAAGAGATCGCCGCGGACCCCGTAGTGGCCCAGAAAGAACATCACGTCGTCGAACATGGCCGGAAACGTCAGCGGTGAGCCGTCCGTGGCATGGATGATGATCTCGTCGACGAAGAACAGCGCTCCGACCGAGGCCATCAGCGCGGCGAGGTGGTTGTTGATCGGAATGAACCGGAAACAGGCGACGTAGACGACGAGGCCGATGAGTCCCGAAGCCAGCGCCGAAACCAGGAAGACGATGAGCGCCGGTGCATCGAGGAAGGTGAACGCGGCCAGGCCCACGTACGCCCCGGCCAGGGAGGCCGCAGCGTAGGTCATGTTGAGCTTTCCCATGGCGCCGAAGATCAGC
>JAJEHK010000036.1 GCA_022823765.1 Alphaproteobacteria bacterium
CCAAGCACTTTCGTGTCATGAAGGATTGCCTGTTGTAGAAACAGTGACCATCGGCTCTACCGGAAGACACCCCATGGCAGCAAGCACGAACATTCTCGAGACCATCGGCAACACGCCGATGGTCGAGGTGAGATCCTTCGATACCGGTCCCTGCCGTCTGTTCCTGAAGCTGGAAAACCAGAATCCCGGAGGATCGATCAAGGATCGCCCGGCGCTTTCCATGGTGGAGGCCGCGGAGCAGTCGGGGGCCATAGGGCCCGGCGGCACGCTGATCGAAGCGACTGCCGGGAACACCGGCATCGGCCTTGCACTCGTGGCGCGCCAGAAGGGCTATCGCCTTCTTCTCGTGATACCCGACAAGATGAGCCAGGAGAAGATCTTCAACCTGCAGGCCATGGGTGCGGAAATCCGCCTGACGCGGTCGGATGTCACGAGGGGCCACCCGGAGTACTACCAGGATCTCGCCAGCCGTCTCGCCGGAGAGACCCCCAACAGCTTCTTCGTCAACCAGTTCGGCAATCCGGCAAATCCGCTGGCCCACGAAGAGGGGACGGGGCCGGAAATCTGGGAGCAGATGGAGCACGGGGTGGATGCCGTTGTCTGCGGTGTGGGATCGGGCGGCACCATAACGGGGATTGGCCGTTTCTTTGGCCGGCAGGCTCCGCACGTCGAGATGATCCTGGCCGATCCCGTCGGATCGGTGCTGGCCGACCAGGTCAACACGGGCACCCCGGGCCCGTTGGGATCCTGGCTGGTCGAGGGCATCGGCGAGGACTTCATTCCCGAGGTGAGCGATCTTTCCCTTGTCTCGAAGGCCTACAAGGTGACGGATGCGGAGGCCTTTGCCGCGGCGCGCAAGCTCCTCGTGGACGAAGGCATCCTGGCAGGCTCGTCGTCCGGTACCCTGCTGGCCGGCGCACTGGCCTTCTGCCGTGAACAGGGTGAGGAGAAGAACGTGGTGACGCTGGTCTGTGACAGCGGCAACAAGTACCTCTCGAAGATGTACAACGACTACTGGATGCTTGATCAGGGATTCATCGAGCGCGAGAGTCATGGCGACTTGCGCGATCTCATCGCCCGCCCCCATGCCGACAGGGCCTCCGTGACGACGTCACCGGATGACACGCTCGCCACCGCGCTGTCGCGCATGAAACTCTATGACATCAGCCAGCTGCCGGTCCTGGTGGACGACAACGTGGTCGGAATCATCGATGAGTCCGACATTCTGTGGGCCATTCACCGCCGTCATGGCGTCTTCACGGACAGGGTGGCGTCGGCGATGTCGGTGAGCCCGGAAACCGTCGAGGCGTCATCGGACATCGACACGCTGATGACCGTCTTCCGCCGTGACCTGACGGCGATCGTTGTCGACGGTGACGCCTTTCTCGGAGTCATCACCCGTATCGACCTCCTCAACTGGCTGCGCAGGGAGCGCCGCCCTGAGCCACCTGCCTAGAGCCATCAGGCCGGCTTGGCGCGGTACATGTGGTAGCGGCCCTTGGCGACGCCTCCAGGGAGATCGAGGGTGGCCCAGGCGGTGTTGGGAAGGGGCTGATCTCCGATGACGACGGCGCCGCCGGCGAGAAGGGGCGGCAGGGCCTCGGCGAGCCAGATGGCGAGATCGAGGCTCGCCTGGCGATCGCCTGAGCCGATATCGGCATGGGCAAGGATGGCTGCCGGCCCGAGACGGTGCGCGGCAAGAGGGAGCGTGTTTGCCAGGTCGCCCAGAAACATGTGACCGTCATCGGGGATGCAGTCAGGATGGGCGGCGATCCGGCGGTCGAAGCAGTAGATGTCCCTTTCCGGAAAGAGGCAGCGCAGGTGGTCGTACGTGCGACCGTTGCCGAGCCCGATTTCGAGGATGTGACCGGGCCGGCCTTCGACAAGGACGGCGGCCTCGTCGAGGCACAGCCGCTGGGCCTGGAGGCGGCGGATGGCGCTGTCGAGCCGGCTCACGCTGTTCAGGTGCCGGCCCGGGTGGCCATGGCGTCGCGCAGCATCGTCGTCGTCTTTTCCACCCGGCGGGCAAGTTCGCGCATGATCTCGATCGAGATCGACGGGAACTGGTTCACCAGCTGGAAGAAAAGTTCCTTGGAGATCATCAGTGTCTCCACCTTCGTCACCGCCTTCACCGTCGCCGTGCGCGGCACGTCGCACAGGATCGCGTTCTCTCCCAAGAGGTCGTTGGGGCCCAGGGTCGCCACCTTCACGGCGCCGGACTCCGATTCAACGAGGACGTCGGCGTCACCGGTTATGATGATGTAGGCGGCATCACCCTCGTCACCCTGGCGGCACAGGAGGTCTCCCGGGGCGAAGGTCAGGCGTTGGGCCGTGAAGGCAAGGAGCTTGAGCCGACTCGGCTCGATCCTCGAAAACAGCGGGATGGTGCGCAACAGGTCGACTTCTTCCTGCAGACTCATGATCCATGTCCTCCCATGTCACTCAAGTGCTACCAGGTCGGAAAGAACCGAGTCGTCGCGATCCATGAGTTCCGCGAAGGCGCCGCTCTCGGCGAGCTTGCCGTCCTTCATGACAAGAACCTGGTCGAAATGGGATGCGTCGCTCGGCCTGTGAAGTACCCAGATCAGGGCCCGGCCTCGAAACTCCTCGCGAAGATTGTCCATGACGGCAGCCTGTGAGGCCCCGTCGAGCATGGCCGTCGCCTCCGAGAGGACCATGATGGCCGGCTGCTTGAGGACGGCTCGGGCGATGGCCGTTTTCTGCCGTTGTGCAGGTGTGAGCCGGGCGCCGCCGATACCGACCCCGGTCTCCAGACCGAGTTCGATCACCAGCAGGCGAAGATCAAGGTCGCGAATGACCTCGGCCATCAACTGTCCCACCTTCGCCTGGGACCCGGCCATGCCCCAGGCGAGCTTGCCGAAGAGGATGTTGTCCTGGAGTGACAGCGCGGAATTGTACTCCGCCCTGTCGAAGAACGAGATGGCGTCTCTGAGGTCTTCAGGCAGGTCCTTGGCAAAGGCGCGACGCACCTCGAGAAGCCGGGCCTGCATGGCATCGTCGATCAGGCCGAGACGATGGCGTGCAGGAGCGAGACGGAAGGGAAGTGCGAGGAATCGCTGGCGTTCCTCTTCCTCGAGTCCCTGTTCCCCGCTGCGCTCCACCTTTGCGAGCAGTGTGCGGTACTCGGGAAGGTCGTCCGGTGAAATGAAGGAGAACTGGGGAAAGAACTCGTGATCTACCGGCAGATCGGCAAAGAGCTCAATCATGGTGCGGGCCACCTCGCAGCCCATGGCCAGGAACTCTTCCGTCAGGCCCGCCCCGGCAAGGAGAGACATGATGTGGTCGTTCTCCGGCAGGCGATCAAGATCGAAGGTGTCACCGACAGGGGTGCCGAAGAGCAGGTTCTCGCCGACCGTCGCATTGGTGTTGTAGGTGTCGCGGTCAAAGGGCTCGACCAGGCCGGCGAAGGTGTCGGACTGAAGGCGCTCCTCGAGAATGCGCCGCGCCTCGAGGAGTCTTCCCGCCTCCCGGGGCCGACTTGACGGATCAAGCTGGCGCCTCAGTCCCATGCGGTAGACATCATCCTCGAAATCGGCGACGGCCAGGGCGCGACGCACCGCATCGATCAGTCCGGACCGGTCGTCCACACCTGCGAGACCGAGGTTCACCCAGTCATCCTCGATGTCATCGGGACTGTTGGCGGTCAACTGGCGCTCCCGCGCCTGACGGGCGACCTCGCTCTCGATTTCCGGAAGCACGCTCCGGGCGGTCTGCGGAGTCTGGCGCAGTCCGTAGAGGAGATTGTCAAGGAGCGATGCGGAAAACAGCGACGTCGAGGGCCCGACATAGCCGATCCTGCGTCCCAGTGTGGCTTCCGGAAGCTCGCCGGCCTCCTCGTCGCCGTAGGCGAGACGGCCCTGGCCGGTGTCAACGAGGCGTGCCATCAGTGGTGCGATCCTGTCCCGGCCGCTCACGGCATCGCCAGTGACAGCGACGTGACTGTCGAGAGGAATGTCAAGATTGAGACCATCGATGAGGGTGTCGTCGTCCTCGATGTACTTCACGCCTGTTGCCGCCAGACTCCCTTCAAACGGCGCGACCTCACGATCGTCGAAGACAACGGCGTCGCTTCTCATGCCGGCCGGCGCAAACTGGGTGACGACCTGGTCGTACTTGATCCTGGCATCCTCGCGAATCTGGTAGTGAGTGAGCAGTTCCTTCCAGGGAGGCGGCAGGTCCTTGTAGGCGGCGAGGACGGCAACGAGACCGCCAAGGGTGAGCGATCCGTCAATCACGAACCAGCCGCCGATGGCATAGAAGAAGAACGGCGTGATCTGCGCCAGGAAGTTGTTGAGGAACTTGATGAAGAACTTCTTGCGGTAGATCTGGTAGCGGATGTCGAAGATCCGCCCCATGCGTGCGGTGAACTCGGCCGCTTCCCAGCGCGCCATGCCATTGGCGTGCAACTCCTCGACTCCCTGAACGGTTTCCGAGATGCGCTCCGAGACCTTGCGCACTTCCTGGACCCGCTCCTTGGCAAGCAGATTCACCTGGCGCTGGAGTTTCGGAATGATCCAGCCCTGCATGGGGTAGAGCGCCACCGAGGCCAGGCCCATCAGGGGATCCTGCATGAAGATGAAGAAGAGAGCCGTGATCAGGAGGCCGCCCTGGTACATGGGCAGGGCAAGGGCATCGCCGATGAAGCCGCCGAGAGGCTCGACTTCCTGTGTCACCATGGGGATCAGTTCGCCGGAACTCACCCGCCGGAAGTGAGGGGAGGGAAAGCGCAGGATCCGGCTGTAGAGCTGATAGCGCAGCCGCCGCAGCATGCGCTCCCCCAGAAGACCCTTGTAGACATTGATGACGTACTTGAAACCGCCGTTGGCGAGCACGAGCGCCAGGAAGAGACCGCAGTAGAGGGCCAGCAGCCACAGGCGCTCCATCTCGCCCAGGGGAATGCCGAGGATGACGATCGCGCGCAGGTCGGCAGATCCGGGAGCAAGGGAGTCCGGGTCCGCCAGCACGTTGTTGACGATGAGCTTGGGGATGTCGAGGGAGGCGTAATAGAAGGGCAGGGACAGCAGGGTGAAGAGCAGGATGAACACCTGCTCCTTGCGCGAGTACCGGAAAATGAACTTGTAGACGGTGGATTCCATGGTCCCGGCCGGCAATCCTTATCCCGAGGATACTAGGTTCGCATGGCGTCGGATCAAGGCTCTCCGAATGTGCCGGCATTCATGCGGTGACGGCAGGACTGTGAGTGTGGCAGGGTGCGCGCCGTTTTTTGGATGGAGACGGGTATGTCATGAGCAAGGTGCCGGACCGCCCGCGCGTCCTGATCTACAGTCATGACAGTTTCGGACTGGGGCATCTGCGCCGGTGCCGGGCCATTGCCCATGCCATGGTGGGGGCCGTCGACAACCTGACCGTCCTCATCCTCTCGGGTCTTCCCATCATCGGCAGCTTCGATTTTCGTGCGCGGGTGGACTTCGTGCGCGTTCCCGGTGTCATCAAACTGCGCAACGGGGAGTACTCACCGCTCAATCCGA
>JAJEHK010000264.1 GCA_022823765.1 Alphaproteobacteria bacterium
CCGGCGAGCTGATGGCCCGGGGCGACATGACAGGAGCCTACGATGTCGTTGCCGATCATCGCCGCTACCATGGGGCCTTTCACCATCGCGCCGAGTGGCTGGCCGGATGGATTGCTCTGCGCCATCTCGATGACCCCGTCACCGCGCAGGGGCACTTCTCCTGGTTCCAGGACCGGGTGAGCCAGCCGATCAGCCTGGCCCGTGGAGCCTACTGGTGCGCCAGGGCTGCCGAAGCCAGCGGTGATATGGCGCTGGCGAACGACTGGTTCGACCGGGCGGCAGAGCACCCGCAGACCTTCTACGGACAGCTTGCCGCCATGCGCCAGGGAACCGTGATCTCCCTGCCGGCACCGCCCGTCATCGAACGTGCGGACGCCGATGAAGGGCTGTTCCTCATCGTCCGCCGGCTGACGGAAGTGAGGGAGTTGAGCCTGGCCGAGACCTTCCTCCAGCACATGGCGAGGACGGCCGAATCGTCTGAAGACCTGGAGGCCATCGCCGCCACCGCACTCGACCTCTATCTGCCTCACGCCGCCGTCAGGGTGGCGAAGACGGCGGCCGCCAAGGGCGTGGTGATGCCGGCAGCCGGGTATCCCGTCATCGACCTGCCGGACACGGGGCGCGTCGATCCCGACCTGGTGCTCGCCGTCATCAACCGCGAGAGCGAGTTCAACAGGATCGCCATCTCCGGGAGCGCGGCCTATGGCCTCATGCAGCTCCGCCTCGCCACCGCCCGGGCAACGGCCGCGCGGCTGGGCGTCGAGACATCACGTGAACTGCTTCTCGGGAACTCCCGGCACAACATCAGGCTGGGCACCGCCTACCTGAGACGGCTGATCGGAAACTACCGCGGTTCCCTCGTTCTGGCGCTGGCCGCCTACAACGGCGGATCGGGAAACGTCGGCGCGTGGATCAGGCGCTCGGGCCGCCCCGACGACGCGCATGTCGATGCCATCGACTGGATCGAGAGCATTCCTTTCCGCGAGACGCGAAACTACGTTCAGCGCGTGATCGAGGCCATGCAGGTCTATCACATGCTGCGGGGCGAGAAACCCCTCGACCTCTTCCCGGCGACGGGAAGCTCCTGACCACGACACTTGGCGAGCCCTGAGGAGGCGACCCATGACTGAAGCAGAGCTCAACATCATCGACGGAACGCCTCTCGACATGCTGGCAAGCCGCCGCTCGGTCCTTGCCGCGCGGCTGGACGACCCCGGGCCGGACGAGGAGGAGCTCCAACGCATGCTGGACGTGGCGGTGCGGGTTCCCGATCACGGACGCGTCACGCCGTGGCGCCTGCAGGTCCTCTCGCGTCAGGCACAGAAGGAACTGGGAGATGCCTTCGCCGAGGAGTTCACGAGGCAGAACCCCGGTGTCCCGGAGGATCGCCTGCACCTCGAGTGGATTCGCCCGCAGCGCTCTCCGGTGCTCGTCATCGTCTCCAGCCGCATCGTGCCGGACCGAGACGGCGTTCCTCCCGTCGAGCAGCTGCTGTCGTGCGGCAATGTCTGCTTCAACCTGCTGCATGCGGCTACGGCGCTGGGCTACGGCGCCCAATGGGTCACCAACTGGCCGGCCTACAACGAGAACATCAAGGCGACGCTCAGCATTCCCACAGACGACCACCTGGTCGGCTTCGTCCACATCGGCACCCCGAAGGGTCCACCCCAGGAGCGCCAGCGTCCGGTGATCTCGGAGGTGGTCTCCCGCCTCGACAGCCTCCCTTAAGCCGCCGCGACGGCCGAGGAGGGTGAGGTCACGAAGGCCGCGCCATATCTCATGCCGTCCAGATCCTGCACCACATTGGGGCAGGCATAGGACGAGATCACCGAAGGCGGCAGTTCCACCGTCGGCCAGCGTCCGGCCAGCGCCGTCCGGACCTCCTGATCGAGGCGTGTATCCAGCGTCACGAGGTCGTCTCCGCTGACATCGATCCGCGGCGTGTGACACGCCTCCTCCAGCGTCATGCCGAAATCCACCAGCAGCGACACCAACTGGAAGATTGCCGGGAAGATGCGGCGGCCCCCGGAAGCCCCGAGCGCCACGTTGCCGGCCGGCGATCCCGTCACGATCGTGGGGCACATGTTCGAAAGCGGCTGCCGTCCTGGCGCCAGGGAGTTGGGCCGGCCGGGCCTCGGATCAAACCACATGACACCGTTGTTCATGAGGAGGCCCGTGCGGGGCAGCATGACGCGGCTGCCGAAGACGGAGAGCAGGGTCTGGGTGAGGGCGACCATGTTGCCCTTGCCGTCGACCACGGAGAGGTGCGTCGTCGATCCTTTTCCTGAGTCCCAGCCCATGGTGGCGAGGCGGTGACGATAGGCGTCGAAGAGCGTGTCGGCCCACGCCTCGCACGCCGAGGCGCCGGGGGCCGTCTCCTCCCGGCTCCACGAGGCAGCGAGACGCGAGAGCGCATCAATGAGCGTCGGTCCGGCGTTGAGACCGGGCGGAACGTTGATCCCCGCGCCACGGTAGCTGGCCCCGAGAGCCGATGCGATCGTCGCCTCGCAACGACGCAGATCCTCGAGGCTCACCCGCGATCCAGCCTCCTTGAGATCGGCGACGAGGAGACGAGCGAGGTCGCCCCGATAGAAATCCTCCAGACCGGCATCGCGCAGTTGTTTCAGGGAGGAGACCAGGGCGTCGTTCTCCAGAATCGCGAGATCGCCCTGATCGACGCTCGCCGCCGGCAGGCCCCCGGGAAGGAAGTGGTCGCGGCTCGTCGGGTAGGCCGCGAGTCCTGACGCCTCGAGGGCGATCCTCAAGGTGGTGTGCCAGTCGACCTTGAGGCCCCTCCTCGCGAGATCAATGGCGGGAGACATGACGTCGGCAAGCGGCATGGTGCCGAAGCGCTCCAAGGCGGCGGCCATGCCAGCCGCCTGGGTCGGAACCGCGATGGAGAGCGGTCCCTGGACGTTGCGGTCGTCCAGCACCAGGGGCCAGCCGAAGAGATCGTCGTCCGCGCCGCCCTCCTCCTTGAGGGGGTAGTCAGCGGGATCGAGGGCAAGGGGAGCCCGGGTGTGGAAGTCGACCGCGTGACAGTCGCCGCTTCCGGCATCGAGGACCATCATGTAGCCGCAGCCGCCCAGCCCGCTCATCCAGGGCTCGACCACGCCCAGCGCGAAGCTCGTCGCCACTGCGGCATCGACCGCATTGCCTCCGGCCTTGAGGATCTCCGCGCCGACGGCCGATGCCTCGTAGTGCTGGCTCGCGACCACCCCATCCCGGCTGGAAATGGCCGGTTTGGTGATGCGCCAGGTTTCTTCAAGTGTCCACGTCATGACTGCCAGGGCTCCGGATGGAAGAATGGAGGATGCACAATAGGTCGGGTATCGTTCGGCCGTCATCCCCCGTGACGGGAGTTCCCGATGAGTCTCTTCACCAGCACCTTCAAGTCGGACCCCTACTGGTGGGAGGACGCAGCCCCCACCCGTCACGACACGAATGAGCTCCCACAGGAAGTCGACGTGGCGATCGTCGGCAGCGGCTACACCGGTCTCAATGCCGCCATCGTCCTGGCGCGGGCCGGGCGCAACGTCATCATCCTCGAGGCTGAGGAGACTGCCTGGGGGTGCAGTTCACGCAACGGCGGCCAGATCAGCCCCGGCGTCAAGCCCGGCGTCGACACACTCGAACGGCGCTACGGGCGCGAGGCGGCCCACGCCATCCTCCACGAGGGACATGCCAGCCTCGAGTTCCTTGGCGATTTCGTCAAAGCAGAAGAGATCGACTGCGACTACCAGCACTGCGGCCGCTTCATCGGCGTCCACCGCCCCGGCCGCTACGACGCACTAGCCGCCCACTTCAAGGAATCAACCAGCGTCGTCCCCTTCGAATGGCACATGGTGCCCCCTGCCGAAACGGCAAGCGAACTCGGCACCGAAGCCTACCACGGGGGCGCCGTCATGCCGGCCCACGCCAGCCTCCATCCGGCCCGCTACGCCGCAGGCCTCGCCAGCCGCGCCACCCAAGCAGGCGTCGACATCGCCACCAGCACACACGTCGACGGCATCGCATCCGACAACAATCGCGTCACGGTCCGCACCAGCCGCGGCACCATCCAGGCCCGGGACGTCATCGTCGCCACCAACGGCTACACGGGCGCCGCCACACCCGGACTGAGGCGGCGCGTCATTCCCATCGGCAGCTACGTCATCGCCACCGAGCCGCTGGAACCCGCCGTCATGCAGCGCATCATGCCGAAGAAGCGGGTGATTTCGGATACCCGCAAGGTGGTCTACTACTACCGGCCGTCACCCGATCACACGAGGGTGGTGTTCGGCGGCCGCGTCGCCCTCGGCGAAACCGACCCGAAGGTGAGCGCGCCGCGCCTCCACAAGGTCATGACGGATCTCTTCCCGGAGCTCAAACAAACCCGGATCTCGCACAGCTGGATGGGGTTCGTTGCCTACACCTTCGATGAGATCCCGCACATCGGCACGCACGACGGCGTATGGTTCGCGACCGGCTACTGCGGGTCCGGCGTTGCCTGGGCGAGCTATCTCGGCCATCGCCTGGGCCACAAGGTCCTCGGCAACGCCGAGGGCAAGACGGCCTTCGACGACATGGCCTTTCCGACCCGTCCTCTCTACAACGGCCGGCCCTGGTTCCTCGGTTTTGCCCTCGCCTGGCACAAGACGATGGATCGCTGGGGGCCCTGAGGCAGTGGAAAGCCGACAGCCAAGCGGATAGGGTCCGGGCCCATGTACTTCGACCGTCGCCTGTGGGCGTTCACCGAAGGGGTGCGCAGCCGCATGGCGTTCTCCGTCATCGTCGGCCTCGCCGCGGCATGCGTCGGTGTCGCCCGTCTCGCCCTCCTCGGCTGGCTGATCGCCATGGTCTTCGAGGGCCGCCCGTTCGCGGACCTCATCGTTCCGATCGCCATCGTCGGCGGCGTGATGGTGGCCCGCGGCCTCCTCGAATACGTGCGCGTCATGGTCGCCCACGAGACGGCGGCCCGCGTCCAGATCGCCATCCGCAAGAGGATCTATGACAAGGCCGTGATCCTGGGCCCCGCCTGGTTCGGCCAGCAGCGCACCGGGGACGTGGTGCTCTCGGTGGTCGACGGCGTGGAACAGCTCGAGACCTACTTCGGCGAGTTCCTTCCCACGCTCTTGATCGCCATCGTCACCCCGATCGCCATCTTCGCCTTCGTTGCCTTTCTCGACCTGCCGGTTGCCGCCGTTCTCGTCACCGGAGCCGTCCTCGCCCTCGTTCTGCCAATGGCCTTCCACCGCCTCGACTACCAGGCGAGCATCAATCGCTCCCGGGCCTACGGCGAGTTTGGCGCCGAGTTCCTCGATGCCGTGCAGGGACTTGCCACGCTGAAGGCCTTCGGCCAGAGCACGGCACGGGCCATCGCCCTGGCGGCAAAGGCGAAGGCCCTCGCCTTCGGCACCCTGTGGGTGACGGCCGTCAATTCCCTGGGCCGCGGCATCACCGATGCCTCGATCGCCATCGCCGCGGCGGCAGCGCTCGGCTACGGCGCCTGGCGCGTCGAGGCCGGTCTCATGGAGCTTTCCACCCTCCTCATCGTGCTGATGATGGGCGTCGAGCTCTTCCGCCCCCTGCGCGACATGAGAACGCAGCTCCACACCGGCATGCTCGGCCAGTCGGCGACCGAGGCCATCTTCCGGGTCCTCGATGCCAGCCCTCTCGTCGACGAGCCCGCCACCCCCGAACCGGCATCAGACGACGACACCATCTCGCAGGGCCTTGCCTTCGAGGACGTCACCTTCACCTATCCGGGCGAGGCAGACACCACCCACGAGAGTCTCTCGTTCTCCCTCAAGAAGGGAGAGAGCGTCGGCGTCGTCGGACCCTCAGGCGCCGGCAAGTCGTCGATCGTGCGCCTGCTGCTGCGGTTCTGGGACCCGGAGAAGGGCTCCATAACGATCGGCGGCCAAGACATCCGGACCATGACGACAGACGATCTCCGCCGGCAAATCGCGGTCGTCAACCAGGACACCTACCTCTTTCACGGCACCGTCGAGGACAACCTGAAGTTCGGCAAGCCCGACGCGACCCAAACCGAGATGGAAGAAGCCTGCCGCCTCGCCAATGCCCACGACTTCATTTCCACACTTCCCTCCGGCTACCAGACCGTGGTCGGGGAACGCGGCATCAGGCTCTCCGGCGGCCAGCGCCAGAGGATCGCCATCGCCCGCGCCGTCTTGCGCGATGCCCCCATCCTCGTCCTCGACGAGGCGCTCTCGGCGGTCGATGCCGAGAACGAGGCGGTCATCCAGCAGGCGCTCTTCCGCCTGATGCAGGACCGCACCACCCTCATCCTCGCCCATCGCCTCTCAAGCGTCATCCGGGCCGACAGGATCCTCGTCCTGGATGAAGGGAAGATCGTTGAGGAAGGCCCCCACGACGATCTGATGGAGAATCGCGGCGTCTACTGGACGCTCATGCACGAACAGGCCTCCGCGCCGGCGGCGAGAAGCGACGACTTCATCGCGCCCGACGACGTGGCATCCGCCGACAGGGACCGGGACCTCGCTGCCCGGGCCGCCGCCGAAGCCGAACCGACGCACGGCATCCTGCGCGCCGAGGGCCTGGGCTGGGCGGGGGCGGCGGAAGTCCTTCTCTCCTTCGTTTCTAGCGAGCGCCTGCGACTCTTCCTCACCTTCATCTTCGGCGTGAGCCGCGTCGTCAGCTTCATCGGCGTGGGCGTTCTCTCCGCCCTCGTGGTGGCGCGCATCGCCAACGAGGAGGACTGGACAGGCCTCCTGGTCTGGCTTGCCGTCGCCGCGCCGCTCTCCGGGATACTCCACTGGCTCGAATCGTGGTTCGCCCACGACATGGCGTTTCGCCTGCTGGCGCGCATGCGGATCAGGCTCTTCGACAAGATCGACAGCCTGGCCCCGGCCTACCTCCTGCGCCGGCGCACCGGCGATCTCTCGGCCATGGCGACGCAGGACATCGAGACCATCGAATCCTTCTACGCCCACACCGTGGCGCCCGCCTTCGTGGCGGTGCTGACCCCGGCCATCGTGATCGGCGTCCTGGTGTCGTTCGGCTGGCCCATGGCGGTCGCCCTCGTCCCCTTCCTCGCCATCGTCGCGCTCTCTCCGGTCATGCTGCGCGGCCGCCTCGACCGGCTGGGCTCGCAAGCCCGCGAGGCCCTGGGCGAACTCAATGCCTTCACCGCCGATTCGATCCAGGGTCTGGGCGAGATCCTCGCCTTCCGGCAGATCCGCGAGCGCCGCGGCAGCTTCATCACCATCGCCAGCGCAGTCTACCAGGCGCGCCTTCCCTTCTTCCGCGACCTCACGGTCCAGATGGCCATCCTCGAGGTGGCGACGGGTCTGGGCGGCCTTGCGATTATCGTCACAGGCGCCGCCATGGTGACCTCGGGCAACCTCGACGGCAGCCTCCTTCCCTTCTTCACGCTCCTGGCCATGGCCTCCTTCCTGCCGGTGAGCGAGATCGCCCACGTCGGCCGCCAGCTCGCCGATACGCTGGGCGCAGCACGGCGCCTCCACGCAGTCGACCGCGAGCCCGTCACCATCGCAGACGGACCGTGCATCGACACCACGCGCACCAGCGGCGGCGCGGCGATCACCCTGGAGCACGCGTCCTACACCTATCCCGGCCGCATCGAACCCGCCGTCTCAGACGTCGACCTCGCAATTCCGGCGGGATCCACGGTGGCCCTCGTCGGCCCCAGCGGCGCCGGCAAGACGACCATGGCCCACCTCCTGATGCGCTTCTGGGACTGTGACGAGGGACGCATCACCCTCGACGGCGACGACATCAAGGACTACCGGCTCGATGACCTGAGATCCCACACGGCCCTGGTCGCCCAGGACACCTTCCTCTTCAACGACACGCTCAAAGCCAACATCCTCATCGCCCGCCCGGACGCCAGTGACGATGACCTCCATCAAGCCATCGCCAACGCCTCCCTCGAGGATGTCGTCTCAAGCTTGAGAGACGGTCTCGACACCCGCCTCGGGGAACGCGGCGCCCGCCTATCCGGCGGCCAACGCCAGCGCGTCGCCATCGCCCGCGCTTTCCTGAAGGACGCGCCCATCCTCATTCTCGACGAGGCG
Organism: Alphaproteobacteria bacterium; assembly: GCA_022823765.1. Lineage (GTDB taxonomy): Bacteria > Pseudomonadota > Alphaproteobacteria > SP197 > SP197 > SP197. Next base: position 8,061 of record JAJEHK010000264.1, read on the forward strand.
ACAAGCCATCTCGATGCCGTCAACGAGATGGCGGTCCGCCGCGCCCTCACCAGGCTCATGACCGACCGCACCACCCTCGTCATCGCCCATCGCCTCTCCACCATCCGCAATGCCGACATCATCGTCGCCATGGAAAACGGCCGCATCGTAGAGCAGGGAAGCCACGACGACCTAGCCTCCGGTGACGGCCTCTATTCCCGCCTCGTCCGCCACCAGATGGCCACCGCCCGCGCCGCCTGACAAGGAAACCAATTCAGGCTCATAACAACGCGCTTTGACAGCGTCCTGTTTGGTTTCATTCAGACTGACACCGAGGCACCTCGATGCGATCAGCGTTATGTCGAAACCGGCCCGGCATGCGCAGCCGCTTGCCCTCTTGGTCGGCGATGACCGGATCCTTGAAGACCTTGCAGCACAGCCTTTCCCGTGGTGTGCATGGACGAGATATCGCGCCAATTGATCCGTAGTACGGGCCAGCCAGTCCCCGTCGAACCGGGCCACCCTGCCTGGCATGGCTACGAGTAGCGGCGCTGTGGAACCTGCAATGTGCTCATGGCCACCGAGCCTTTGGACGGTGCCCGCATGGCCAAGGTGACCGAGCGCAGAACCAAGGTGGACTGGCGCGCTTCCTCGCCGACATCGCCAACCGATATCCGCGTGCGGCCCAGATCACCCTAGTGACGGACAACCTGAGCACACACTGTCCCGGCGCCCTCTACGAAGTCTCGCCCCTGGCTCAGGCCAAGGCCCTGTGGGACCGCTTCGAGTTCGTCTTCACTCCCAAGCACGGCAGTTGGCAGATCAGCGCCGAGATCGAACTCAATGTGATGATCCGCCAGTGCCCCAATCGCCGTATGGCAGGTGGCCCGGGACCGTATGTAGGCCGCGGTCGACTGGCAGTTTACCAACGACGACCTTCATGTTAGGCCGAAACGCCTCTACTCGACGGTTGCTGACTGACATGACACTTGCGGTGCGTCCGTTGGACTTGGGACACCGCGCCTCCGCAGTCGGATGGCCAACGTCATCGATTGAAGGCGTCAATTGGCTCCTGGATGTGGTAACCAACCGGTTCCTGCTCCATGACGGACTGTGCTCCGGCGGCTGAACTCGGGAAATTCTCAAGGCTACGGCCGGATCAAGCGCTGGGCCGCTACTGACTAGGATGCGAGAACACATATGCGGCAAGATAGTCATGTGAGCGACGGCGGGCACGTATGGGAGATGCTGAGTATGGACCAGAGTCTCCTAGGAGGCCAACAAGCTGCCCGTCCACCACGGAGCGTGCTGCAGCATCTTCGCCTGCGCCCGTCAAGAATGTTTGCAAGACCGCTAGACCGTTTCACGCCGGCAATTGAGTAGCCGCATCCACCATCTGTTCAGGAAGCCGCTCCGGGACGAAGACTCTACTTGCTGATAGGGGCAGAAAGACCGGATATCGCATAGTGGATCGCCGAGTTCGGTGGGGGGATGGTGATCGCAAACGTGATTCTCTAAGTACCCGCGTACGAGGGCAGGGGTAACGAGTTCACCCTCGTTACCGTCGTAAGACAGGAAGCGGAAGCCTCGACGCTCAGGGCTCCATGGACAGAGCAAGTTGATGGCGAACCCTACAGCAGTTGAAGCCAGCACACCATTCGGCCAGACAACTTGTGGTCGTGGCCCTGCGGCCCCGTACCGCTCCGCTTCGCGGTCGAGTTTCTCGTCCGTAATGTAGTTGCAACAGCGTAGGCATGGATGACCAGGCAGAGATTGGATGACCTGACCTGAGATAAAGTGGTGCTCGCTGTCCAGTGTATGTACATCCATGCCGATATCGATGTAAGGAATTAGGTTGCGTCGGCAAAATCGTTCCAAGCCGTCGCGCGTCGAGTAATCATCGACGGCTCCAATGACGATGTCGCATTCGGCCAAGGCATCCGCAGCGTCTTCCCACTTTGAGTTGTAGGTCTCGATTGTGACGGCGGGGTTGACATTTCCCACGACACGTTCAGCGATTTGGGTTTTCAACCGGCCCTTCGCCACATCCTCAGGCGAGGCGCCAACGAGGCGCGGGTGATTACTGGCTTCAATTGTGTCTGGATCGAAGACTCTGATGCGGCCGATGCCGACGTGGGCGAATTGCTGGCCTAGATGTGATCCGCCGCCGCAGTATCCGACAATGCCAACACTGGCGGCCAGTAGGACGGCTTGTGCGTCCGCCCCGAGGAACTCTTGACGGGAGTAACTGGTCACGCTTTCATCCATTTTCGGTAGTGTGGCCCCACAACCTGGAATTGATCGATAGGGTGGCCGGGCGAGTCCGGCTTCAACCAGACCTGTCCGTACGCGTGTGTATCGCTGAGAACGACGGCGCCGTGGGGCCGCTGAGGGCAGACTTTGAAGAAGTCCGGCACGAACTTTTGGTTCTCGCGCAGATCGACGCCGCTGAAGCGCGGAAGCCCCCGGCCACCATGGCTATGTACGTGAAACAATGCGACGTGATCGTCGAATGCCGCGGCCATCGCTTCGCTAATCGCATGTGGCCCCATCATCGCTCCGACCGAGGGGTCTTCTAGGTAGTTGTCGTCGGCAACGGGAGCGTAGCTGTGGACAAGAATGGCGCAATCACTTTCGCTCAAAGCGAGTCCAGCTTTCAGGAAGCCGACGCGTTCGCAGGCGAAGGCATGCGGGCGGGCGAGGTCGCGGCGTACCTCATCGAGCAGCATGGATGTGATCTTCAGTCGGATCATTACGCAACGGCCTTCAAATGCTGCAAGATCTGGTCTCGCCAGCTGCGTGAGATATCAACCGTGTAGGACGGTGCATGCCACGGACGGCCAATCAGGTGGTGCGTCGACCAGTTGCTGCCCCGCCCGGCAACAGGATGCTCGTAAAAGAGACGTGACGAGGGATAGCTTGCGAGCGGTGCCGGTACGAACAGGAGATCCTGGGTGATGGCCGTGCCGCCGGCATCGAAGGTAAACGCCGGCAGGTGAGCGACCTTGCCGCCGCGCTCATCGATCAGCTGTGCAGCGGCGGGCACTTCTCGAATACGAGCATGGCGATCCGGATGAACGAGCGACCCACTCTCTCGTAAGCACACGCGCACTCTTAACGCTGGCAGAAGATGGCGACGATGACGCTCTCTTCGAGCACATCGATGCTCTTGCCGAAGAGTCGAAGTTGCTGGGAAAGACTCTCAGTGCATTGTCTGCCGCGGCCGAGGAAACACCCGCGAGGGCGTCTACGGCAAGACGGATTTGGCCGGATGTTATTCGGCACGTGCTTAGCCTGCGCGACCACAAACGGGTTCGCAGTTCGTACTACGGCGGCACGGGCTTTGCTGATCTCATCCCGAATCCCGTGGGAGAGTTGCCGTACCTTTATCGTGAGCTCGACGGTAAGCCAATCATATGGTGGGATCCACTCGAACTGCGAGCCAGCGTGGAGGCATGGCTGACGCCGGCAGAGGGAAGCGCCGCGTGTGTCGATCGGCTGATCGGCTTCATCGGAATGCTTGAAACCGAGGACCAGGTTCGTGTCGGACTGCCGTGGGTGGCGGCGGTCGTGTTAGGAGACCCCGTCCCTATCGCTCGCGGCGCCTATACGCTGTCGAACTGGCTTGTCGAAGTCCGCTCGACCGCGTTAGACGTAAGGCTATTGAGCAAATGGCAGGAAGTCGTGGATGCTCTGGTAGTCGCGGGAGACGGACGCCTTGCCGCATACTCCGACTGATATGTACTGACCTTTTATGAGGCCACCGATGTCAAGCTCGTTTCGTTTGTGAGGTCTACGCCATGTTGCTTCTCTCCAGGCTATTCGGATCGGCGTTGTGCGGTCCCAGGTCGGAACGCTGTCGCAT
>JAJEHK010000333.1 GCA_022823765.1 Alphaproteobacteria bacterium
CCGGTATGCCGGCCCTCTTTCCAAGACCCTGGCCGGCGCCCGCTGGTTCCTGAACCGGAGCGGCATCTGCGCCACCAACGGCGTCTTCACCGGCGCCTTCACGAAAACCCGTGACGACGTGCCGCACCCGGACATCCAGTATCACTTCTTTCCGTTCTTTCTCCATGACCAGGACATCCCGTCCGATACCGGCGGTTTCACCATGTGTGTCGGCACCTTGCGGGAACGCAGTCGTGGCGAGGTGAGGCTCCGGTCTGCCGACCCCGCCATCCGGCCGGCCGTCGATTTCCGTTTCCTGAGTGAGCCCACAGACCTCGAAGACCTGAGGATCTGTGTCCGCCAGGCGCGCGACATTGCCATGCAGCCGGCCCTTGACCCCTACCGGACACGCGAAGAGGACACCTGGGCCAGCGCCCGGAGCGATGCCGACATCGACGAGGTGATCCGGATGAAGGCTGAAACCGGCTACCACCCCTGCTCCACATGCAGAATGGGAACGGATGACCTTGCCGTGGTTGATCCCGAATGCCGGGTCCGCGGCCTCTCCGGACTGAGGGTGGTCGACAGTTCGATCTTTCCGTCCATCACCAGCGGCAACCTCAACGCGCCCTCGATCATGGCAGGCGAGAAGGCAGCCGACCTCATCAAGGCCAGCAGTTCCAACCGGCTGGCTCCCCTTGAATCGTCTCTTCGGTGACCTCCGGGCACGACATTCCCAAGGTGGGCATGTGGGTCCGTTCACTGGCGTGACCGGCAAAGGCAACGCACCCTCCTCAAGGCACTTCGGCTGCCGGAACTCAGCCTGGCCTCTACCGGCAGGCGCCGCGTCGACTGGCGATACGGACAACCAGCACAATGAGTTCGTCGTCTCGTAGTTCGTACAAGATGCGATTCCGGAGGCGTCAACGCGCTATCATGCCGCTCCATCCCGCATGCCGCACAGCGGCGCCAGCATCACATTGCAGTGTCTCGACGTCCCTTCATGGTGAGGTGGCGCGTCTGCCGCGCAGGAACTGTGATCCGAGAGCCAGGCCCAGCAGCAACAGGCCGGCCGGATAGATGAGCTCCTTGGGGGGCAGATCAGGCTGTTCCATGTCGACGCCCGTCACGTAGTCGCCCCAGTCCATCCCCGCCTGCTCCGCCATGCCGTTCCAGGCAAGGTCGGTCACGATGAACGTGTGGTCGTCTTCCTTCGCCAGGTGGACACCGAAGGTCTCTGATGGTGTCTCCGCCTGCCCGTCTGGCGTCTCCAGAACGAACAGCTTGAAACGCTCGCCGTAGTCCGTCGCGCGAGTCACGTGCAGGCGGACCTGTCGTCCCGGCTCGGGCGTGAACTCGCCCGAGACGAACGCATCGAATGCGACGGGCTCGAATGGCGGCGCCAGCTGGTCCATGAAGAAGCCGGGGCGAAACAGCATGAAGCAGGCCACGCCGAGCAGGATCGACTCGTGCCAGCGTACCTTGACGAACATCCAGCCCTGGGTGAGGGAACTGAAGGCGAGGATCGCGAGCAAGGACATCACCGTCACCAGGGCGCCATGCCAGATGCTCTCGACGCCGATCAGCAGCAGTTCCGTGTTGAAGAGAAACACCAGCGGCAAAATCGCGGTGCGAATGTCGTAGAGGAATGACTGCACTCCGGTCTTCAGGGGATCTGCCCTGGAGATCGCCGAGGCCGCGAAGGCGGCAAGGCAGACGGGTGGGGTCGAGTCCGCCAGCAGGCCGTAATAGAAGACGTAGAGGTGAACGGCGATGAGCGGCAGAACGAGACCCGCCGCACTGCCGAGTTCCACCAGGACCCCGGCCAGGAGTGAGGCAACCACCAGATAGTTGGCGGTCGTCGGGAGTCCCATGCCGAGGATGATGCAGAGGATGGCGGTCAACCCCAGCAGGATGTAGATGTTGCCACCGGCGATCGCCTCGACCACGCCTACCATGGCATTGTTGAGGCCTGTCGACGACACGGCGCCGACGATGATGCCGGCAGCTGCCACGGCGATGGCGATCCCGACCATGTTGCGCGCACCGGCGACCATCCCGAGGTAGATTTCGGTGAAGCCGTCGCGGACCGCCTCCGCCAGCGGTTGGCCGTGTCCTCGAGCCGAAGCGACGATCCGGCGCGCCATGATGATCACCATGACAGAAAGGATCGAATAGAAGACGGCGCTGTGCGCGCTCCAGCGCTCCACCATGAGCAGATAGACGAGAATGACGATGGGAACGAGATGATGGACGCCGGCGAGGAAGGTCGCGCCAAGCGGCGGAATCTCCGCTGAAGGAAGCCCTTTCAGACCGAGTTTTGCCGCCTCGAGATGGGAAATGTAGAGCAGCGCGAGATAGCTGAGCACGGCCGGAATCGCCGCTGCCACGACCACGTCGAAATAGGAGATTCCGATGAACTCGGCGATGATGAAGGCGGCAGCGCCCATGATCGGGGGCATGATCTGGCCGTTGGTCGATGCAGCGACCTCGATGGCGCCGGCCTTCACCGCGGGCATGCCGATCCGTCTCATGACGGGAATCGTGAATGTTCCCGTGGTGACCACGTTGGCGATCGACGAACCCGAAATCATGCCCGTCATGCCCGACGCCAGGATCGCTGCCTTGGCAGGGCCTCCGCTGAAACGCCCGACCATGGCGAAGGAAAGGGCGAGGAAGTACTGCCCCGCGCCGGCCTTGTCGAGCAACGCGCCAAACAACACGAACAGGAAGACGAAGCCAACCGAAACGCTGATGGGGATGCCGAAAACGGCTTCACCTGTCAGCCACTGGTATCCGATCAGCCTCGTCAGGCTGAGTCCCTTGTGCGAGATGATGTCGGGCATCGACTGGCCGAAGATCGAGTAGACCAGGAAGATGCCGCAGACAACGACCAGCGGAATTCCGATCGCGCGGCGCGTGGCGTCCAGCAGGAGCAGGATGCCGGCGCCACCGAGGATGGCCTCCACAGGAATGCCGTTCCAGACATAGAGCAGGCCATGACGGGAGACGAGGCCGTCCCAACCGAAGAAGAGATAGGAAGCGACGACCAGGCCGGTGACCGCCAGGGCGATATCCCAGGGCGGCAGTCCGCGTTCCCTCCAGCGCCGCGACACCGGATAGATCAGGAAACAGAGCAGCAACGCGAACGAGAGATGGAGACCGCGTGCCGGCACATCACCGATGACGGCGAAGTTCAGCATGAAGGGGAAAGGTGAAGCGATCCAAAGCTGATAGACGGACCAGGCGAAGCAGAGGAGGCCGATGACCTGCGCCATGCGCGCACCCTGCCGACGCCCCTGGTACTCGAAAGTTTCCGGATTCCCGGCGTCTCCAGCCGGTTCCGGCACCGACCCGCTCTTCGTCACGGGCATGCCTGCAAGCGAACGGCCGGCACCCGATGAGCGGTGCCGGCCGTTTCAGGCGCTGGGATTACATCCAGCCCTGTTCCGCGTAGTACTTTGCCGCACCCGGATGGATCGGAGCGGAGAGCCCGTTCTTGATCATGTCCGCGGGATCAAGATTCCTGAAGGCCGGATGCAGGGACCTGAAGTCGTCCAGGTTCTCCATCACGGCCCGGGTGACCTCATAGACCACGTCCTCGGGTACGTTCTCGTGACTGACGAAGGTCGCCATCACACCGAAGGTCGTCACATCATCGGCCGTGGTCTTGTATGTCCCTGCCGGAATGGTGGTGAAGGCATAGTAGGGATTGTCGGCCACCAGCTGTTGCTCGACTTCACCGTCGAGATCGACGATGTAGGCGCCGCAACCGTCGGTCGCCACCGACACGCCGGCATTGGGCACACCGACGGTGTAGCCATAGGCGTCGATCTTGCCGTCACAGAGAGCCTGGGACTGTTCTGACGAGGTCAGTTCTGTTGCCGCCGCGAAATCGTCGGTGGTCATGCCGTAGCCTTCCATCAGCACCTCGGTCGTGCCGCGCTGGCCCGAACCCGGATTGCCGATGTTCATGCGCATGCCCATGGTGTCAGTGAAGGAAGCGATATCGGTGCCTTCACCGGCGATGAGGTGGAAGGGCTCGCCGTGCACGGAAAAGACCGCGCGAAGGCCAGGACAGTTCGTGACCTTTTCGGAACTGCCGTTCACCGCGTGGAACTGCCAGTCGGACTGGGCAACACCGAACTCAAGCTCGCCCTGACAGATCTGGCCGATGTTGTAGGTGGAACCACCGGTGGAAGGCGCGGCACAGCGAATTCCGTGCTGGCGGCCTGACGACCGGCCCTCGGCGGCTTCCTTGTGGACCATGCGGCAAACGGAGTTTCCGACCACGAAATAGACTCCGGTCGGGCCACCCGTTCCGATCGAGATGAATGTCTTTTCATCTGCGCTTGCCTCGTCAGAGGCGCTCAAGCCAAGCCCGACCAGGGCCACGGCAGCAAGCGCGCATGTTGCAAGTCTGAGCAATGTCACGATGTTTCCTCCCTTGAGGGGTTTCGTTCATAGAGTGACCGATTCCCGATCTCACTTCAACGGGAGCCAGGTTTGGCGGAACGATCGACACGACGTCACGGCGAGTGGTTTTCATTGCCGGAAGAACTCCCTGTCTGCCGTTTCCTGTTCCGCCTCCCCCTGATCGAAACGGACCCGTTCATGGTCGACAAGAATCAAGAAGCATCCGCGAGATGCCACGCTGTGGATTGCCGTGGCGCGGCTGCACGGCGATGCCCTACACTGCCGGGACGATGTCGCAAGGATTTACAACATGCGAACGATCGGCTCCGGTCCCCCTTGTCAAGCCGATGGATAGTGGAGCCATTCACATCGACAGTCCCGCGTGCCGGAACATGGTCCTGGCGACATCATGCCGCGTTGCGATCCCTAAGGTGATGAGGCAACCGGGCACGACAACCGGTGGAACCAGAGTGGGAGATATCCCATGACCTCCCTTGCCGACTTCGAGCCCTCCACGCCGGTGGATGTTCTTCACGAATTCTTCCAGGAAAACGGCTATCTCGTGGTGCGCCGCCATGCTCCGGAGGAGACGGAACGGGCCCTCGGGGAACTGGCGCCCCACATCGCCGCCGCCCCCCTGGGACACGACGAATTTCTGGGGCGCCGCACCAGGCGGCTCGGTGGCGTTCTCGCCCGATCGCCGGCGGCGCGCGAACTCGTGCTCGCACCCGTCGTCATGGATCTCGTCGAGAGGATGTTCACGCCCTACACGCCCAACTGGCAGCTCAACTTTTCCGGCATCATGCACCTTGAACCCGGGGCCGACGCCCAGGGATTGCACCGGGACGGCAGCATCTATCCGGTACGTCACCCCTCTCCCCCCATGGTCATCGCCACCATGTGGGCACTCACCGATTTCACCGCTGCAAACGGCGGGACGTGCATCGTTCCGGGCAGCCACCGGTGGGACCATGACCGCCTTGCGAGGACCGACGAGGTGATTCCCGTCGAGATGCCAGCCGGATCGGTGCTGCTCTACACGGGGGGCGTCTGGCATGGCGGCGGCACCAATCGTTCCAACGTTGTCAGGACCGGCCTTGCCCTGCAGTACAGCTGGAGCTGGTTGCGCCAGGAAGAGAACCAGTACCTCGCCAACCCTCCGGACATCGCCCGGACCTATGACGAGAGGCTTGCCCGCCTCATCGGCTACGACTTTGGCGGCCCCTATCTCGGCTTCGTCAATGGCGACGACCCCCATCGTCTGCTCGAGTCTCCACGCGACGGCCTGCCACAGCGTTCACGTCGGGAGCTCGACCTGCGCAGCCGCGCCATCGAACCCTTGCGTCTTGGTGACGTCGAGGCAGTGGCCGGTCCGGTCGCAAAGGGGGACGTGGCGCGGGGATTTACCGGCGCGCACCTTTCGAACCTTCCAGACCAGGGGTAGCGATCATGTCAGCCATCCGCCGTGTCCGTCCATCCGAGCGCATGTTCAACCAGATTGGCGGCCCCCCGGGGACCATCACCGTCTCGCGTGATGTCTCCACGAAGGAAAGCCAGTCGTTCGGCGTGTCGATCGGTCTCTTCGAGAACTGCGACATGGAGTGGACGGTTCTTTACGACGAGTACATGTACATCCTCGAGGGCAAACTCAGTCTGGAGACCCGTGAAGGTACATTCGACCTCGAACCCGGCGACGGCATCTGGCTGCCCGATGGCACCTGGATGGTCTACCGCGCTGAATTCGCAAAAGCGGTGATTGTCGTCGAGCCCGTCAACTGGCGGGAAATCCACGGCTACGAATGACGGACGACGAGAGCACTCGTCTGATCGAGTCCTGGAAGAATCGCCAGGAGATCCTCGCGTGCAAAGGCAACGCATCCGGCAGTCGGCGCAAGTTCAGCCGACGCAAGGTGCACGAAGATGGCACTGCCGGCGCCGGGAACCGGTGGATCGTCATTGAAGCCGACGATGATGACGAGGTCATAGAGATGGTCACGGCGCCACATGATCTCGTGCCCTCCAGAGAAGGGCAGGAGCACGGGTCTGTTGTAGTCGTCGTGCCGGGGATCGTCGCACCACCCGTCCGTCGGCGTGATGGCCGATACCGGAAGCGAACACTCCGGCAGCACTTCCCGGTCGGGCCTGAAGAGCACTCTTCTCAGTGGCCACGCGCCGGCCGGGGTGCCACCGTCACCCTCCACCTTTCGACCGACGATGCCGGCGGCGCCGAGCGCACAGCGATACTCGCGATTGCCAAAACGCGCGCTCCCTTTCCCGTACACCACGATATCAGTCACGCCGGCAACGTCCCTGTGGCAGCGTCATGAACGTAGCAGGCAAGGCGATCCTTGTCGTGACAGCAGATGCCGCCCTCGGTGAAGCCATCGCAGAACAACTGGACGTGAACCCCGGCACGACATCGGTCGTCTGTTTGGGGTCGACGGATGCTCTCGAGCGTCTCCGGGCTGATCGGTTCGCAGTTGTCGTTGCCGATGACGACCTCGCGGACGACTGTGCCGAGTCCCTTCGGCAGACACTCACAGGCATGCACGCAACCCTGCCGGTTATTCGGATCGGATCCGGAATCCCTGACGAAGGGATCACCAAACCGTTCCGGCTTGGTACGTTGATGGCAGCGGTGAAGGAACTGGTCGAGCATCCGGCACAGGCCCTGCTGGCACCGGTGGAAGTCGGACCCTTCACCTTCCATCCCGACACCCGCCTGCTGGAGCACCGGCCAAGTGGCACGTCGAACCGCCTCACCGAGAAGGAGGCGCTGATTCTCATCGAACTTCTCCTCGCCGGGTCAGCCCCGGTCGACCGCAACACCCTTCTCGGAAGGGTCTGGGGACACGACACGCGTATCAAGACGCACACCCTTGAAACCCATATCTGGCGACTGCGCCGCAAGCTCGGAGAGAACAGGTCGCGAGCCCGTATTCTCCTCAATGTGCCAGGCGGCTATCGCCTGAAGACCTGAACTTCCTACCGGCTTCGTCGTGTCACAAGGGCGGCCATGAGGCCACCGGCAACAGCCGAAGCGAAGGTGAGCAGTCCGTAGGTCCAGGCGAAGACCGTCCAGCCTTCGGTGTCGACGAGGCCGCCGGCCACAATGGGAGCCAGGAGAACGCCCAGGCTGCGTCCGGTCATCATGGGCGCAAAGGCGGAAGGCCCGGCATGATCCCCGCCAAAGAGACGCGCAGGAACGGCGAACATGCAGGTGGGTGGCGCGCCGGCGACGATGCCGTAGGCCGTGATGGCGACGAGCCCGGTGAGGCTGTCGAGATGCGGGCCGGCAAACCAGACGATGGCCTGGATGAGGGTAGCCCCGGTGAAGAGGAGGCCAAAGGACACTCCCCGGCGCAGCAGCCATCCCGTCGCCAGGCAGCTTGCCAGGACGCCCACCACGGAGACCGCGTTGATGGCGGCGGCCTCGTCGACGCCCACCTCGAAGTGCCCGACCACATAGTCGGGCAACCAGGTCATGAAGGCGATGTACTGACCCGCCCAGGCGCCAAAGACACCGGCCGCCAGCCACAGGGAGAATCTCTGGCGAAGCTGGGCTGCCCCTGCGCCACGGACTTCGACACGGAGAGCCCTTTCCACGCCAGCCCGACGCGCGAGGAGCCACAGGGCAAGGGCCATGGTGAGGAAGAGCGACAGCCACCACAGGGGCTGCCAGCCCAGGGCATCAAAGAAGAGGTAACCGGTCACAAGGGCCAGGATCTGGCCGACCGGCACCCAGACAGCGACGATTCCGGCCACCAGGGAGAGGTCCGACGGTGCAGCCGAACGGTTGGCAATGGCAGCACCGGCGATGGCGAACACGGTGTAGGCAAGACCTTCGATCGTGCGCGCCACGAGATTGAGCCAGGCAACCTCCGGAAACATGAGCGTGATCGCATTGCCAAGAAAGAAACAGGCAAGCGATCCCGCAAGCACGTGAAGAGGGTACCGGCCGGTCAGGGTGCCGGCGGTCATCGAAAAAAAGATGCCGGCAAGGGCATAGACCGAGACGAGAGCGCCTGCGATGACCCTTTCGTAACCGTAGGCCTCGATGAGCAAGGGCAGCGACGGCGGCAGTTTCAGCATCTGGAATGCCGCGAAGCTGGACACCGCCAGACCGAGCCAGATACCTCCCCAGTCACTTCTCCCGGGGGAACTCATGGACGCCCGTCGTCCGTGATCCCGTCGAGCGTGAAGAGGGCCTCGAATGAAATGCCCGAATCCGCAAACAATGCCGCACCGCCCTTGAGGCGATCGACCACCGTGATGACGCGCACCACCCGTCCTCCGGCCTCATGAACCGCCTCGACGGCGGCCATGGTGGACTGTCCCGTCGTCATCGTGTCCTCGAGGAGAGCCACCCTGTCTCCGTCTTCGAGAAGACCCTCGATACGACGTTGCGTGCCGCGGGTCTTTGCCTTGTCACGCACGTAGAACCCCCTCAAGGGAGCGGTTCGCCGCTGGCTTTCGCAGACCACCGCCGTGACAACGGGTATGGCAGCCGTCGCCATGCCCCCTACGGAATCAACGCCGGTATCGGCCAGGCGATCGTGGATCATGTGCGCGATGGCGCTGGCGCCGAGGGGGTGCATGGTCACCCGGCGAAGATCGATGTAGACGGCAGACCGTTCGCCGGACGCAAGTTCGAAGTCGCCTCCACTCATCAAGGCGAGCTCGCGGATCAGCCGCAGGACTGTCTCCCGGTTCCCGTCCATCCTGTTTCTCCCGGCGTGGTCAAGGCGAGCGCGACCATATACCCTTGGCAGGGACCATGAAATGACCGTCCATACCAACGTGAGGCAGCCATGCCATCGGCCCTTGAGTTCCTGGTCAGGTTCCGTGGAGTGCGCGGCAGCATCGCCTGCAGCGACCCCGGGACACGGCGCTACGGCGGCAACACCTCCTGCCTCGAGGTCCGCTGCGCCAACAGGCTGCTCATCTTCGATGCCGGAACCGGACTTGGATCCCTCTCCGATTCACTCGGCGAGGGACCGGTCGATGCGGATCTCTTCCTCACGCATACCCACCTCGACCATGTCTGCGGCATAGCCCTCTTCAATGCCCTCAATCATCCCGAGACACGCCTGACGGTGTGGGCCGGTCACATCGAATCGCCTCGGATTCTCGAGAACGTGGTGCGCCATTTCCTGGAAGATCCGCAAACGCCGGTCACCGGGGACTCGCTTCGGGCCACCATCACGTGGAAGACCTTCCGCGCCGGGGACTGCCTGGAGCCCCACCCGGGACTGAAGATCATGACCGCGCCTCTCAACCATCCCAACGGCGCCTGCGGCTACCGCGTCGAACATGACGGCAGGGCGCTCAGCTACGTCACCGACACCGAGCACGTGGTGGGGTCGCCCGACCGGAACATCCTCGAACTGATCGCCGGTTGCGACCTGATGATCTACGATTCGTCCTACACCGACGAGGAGTTTCCGGCTTTCGTGAACTGGGGTCACTCGACGTGGCAGGAAGGCGTGCGACTCTCCGACGCCGCCTCGGTGAAGACCTTCGTTGCCTTCCATCACGACCCCTCGCATGACGATGACCGCATGGATGCGATTGCCGCCGAGATCGAAGAGCGGCGCCCTGGATCCGTCGTTGCGCGCGAAGGTCTGGTGCTCATCCCTTGACCGGATACGCCCGGCGCCTGGGAATGGCGCTTGCGACGGTGACGGGGCTGGACCGTCAGGGGTACTTCATTCCGTGCCGGCATGCCGGAGCCTTCCCTGCCGCCGCCGGCTACCAGGCAGTCGACCGTCTGTTTGCCTCACACCACGAGTCCTTTCTTGACATCATCACCGGTCTCGAACAGTTCCGCGATGACCTGAAGGCAATCGGCCATGACGATCCGGCTCCCGGGCCACGCTGGAACCAGGACTGGTTTCCGCGTCTGGACGCCGCCGTTCTCTATGCCATGGTGCGCATGTGGAAACCCTCGCGCATCGTTGAAATCGGTTCCGGACACAGCACCCGTTTCATGGTCCACGCCATCGCCGATGGCGCCACGAACACCCGTCTTGTCGCCATCGACCCCGAACCGCGGGCCCCCCTTCCCGCCCACGGCGTCACATGGATGAAGTCCATGCTTCACGACGCTGACCCCTCTGTCGTGGCAGATCTGGGAAAGGGCGATATGCTGTTCATCGATTCAAGCCATGTCGCCATGCCGGGAAGCGACGTGGACGAACTCTTCAACCGGATCGTTCCCGACCTCCCGGTTGGGGTCATCGTCCATGTTCACGACATCTTCCTGCCCTTCGACTATCCCCCCTCCTGGGACTGGCGCGGCTACAACGAACAGCTGGTGGTGGCGCCGATGCTGACCGGAGGATCCTGGACGCCACTCTTTGCCAGCCACTACGTGACCCGCCAGCATCCGGACCGTCTGCTTTCGGGTGTTCTCGCAGATCTCCCGCTTCTCCCGGGCGCTCTCGAAACCAGCCTCTGGATGACCCGGTCGTGAGGAACACTGCCGCCAGACTCCGGATCCTGCTCTTTGGCGAACCGGTCACCGGTCACCTGCCAGAGCGCGTCAGGAACCAGATAGCCCGCGACCAGGCCGACAGCGAGGTGCTGATCGGCTGGGTGCAGATGATCGGCATCATCCTCTTTGCCGTGCTCTACACGCTCTCGCCCAAGACATTTCCCGAAGACACCATGCTCGAGCCGGTGCCGTGGGCACTCGGCACCTATTTCCTCTTCACGGTGATGCGACTCTTCCTCGCACATGCCAGGCGCCTGCCCAACTGGATGATCGTCACGTCGATCGTGGTCGACATCGCCGTGTTGCTGGTGACGATCTGGAGCTTCCACCTGCAGTACGCCCAGCCACCCGGCTTTTCGCTCCAGGTGCCGACCATGCTCTATCTCTTCGTTCTGATCGCGCTGCGCACCCTGCGCTTCGACCCGCGCTACGTTCTGATGGCGGGCGCCACGGCGATCACCGGTTGGCTGGTCATGCTCGTCTATGCGCTCTACGTGGCGCCGGTTCCCAGCGAGGTCACGCGCGACTACGTCCACTACCTCTACACCAGCGATATCCTGATTGGCGGCGAAGTTGACAAGATTCTGACCTTCCTCCTCGTGACCGGCATTCTCGTCATCGCGCTGACCCGGGCACACAAGCAGCTCATTCGCTCGGTTGCGGTCAGCGAGGCGGCGAAGGATCTCACCCGCTTCTTCGCTCCGGAAGTCGCTGACCGGATCACCCATTCCGAAGATGTGGTGGCAGCTGGAGAGGGCGTGCTGCGGGACGCCGCGATCCTGTTCGTGGACCTGAGGGGGTTCACCGCTCTCTCGGGCCGCGTCGGACCGGGTCAGACACTTTCCATGCTGTCGCGCTACCAGCATCTCGTCGTGTCAACCGCCCGGAATCATGGTGGCACCATCGACAAGTTCATGGGCGATGGCGTGATGATCACCTTTGGCGCCACCGCGCCAAGCGAGAGCTTCGCGGCCGATGCCATCGTGGCGGCACTCGACATCGACCGCCAGATGAACGCCTGGAACCAGCGCCGGCAATCGCGCGGTCAGCGCCTCCTGGCGTGGGGCATGGGCCTCGCCACAGGCACCGTCATCTTTGGCACCGTCGGTGACGACACCCGTCTCGAGTACACGGTGATCGGTGAGGCGGTCAATCTTGCCGCCAAGCTCGAAAAGCACTGCAAGATTCAGGGCTCGTCACTCGTTGTGACCGGCTCCGCCCTCGATCTGGCGCAGCAACAGGGGTGGACCGGAAGTTCGCTGGAAGTCGTCACCGCGTGCGATGTCGAAGGGGTGGCTCAACCGATGAATATCGCCGTCCTCAACACGTGAAGGGGGTACAGCACATGAAAGACAAGGTGGCTCTGATCACCGGAGGCAACTCGGGTATTGGCAGGGGAATCGCGAAGAGATTCGCCGCCGAGGGGGCGCGGGTCGCCATTGTCGGGCGCAACCGGGAAAGGGGGAAGCACGTCCTGGGCGAGCTCGAGGCGGCGGGTGTTGAAGCCGGCTTCTGGTCGTGCGAACTCTCCTCGGAAGACGCGAGCGCTACCATGGTCGCGGAAGTGGCAGACCGTTTCGGCGGCATTGACGTTGTCGTCAACAACGCCGGGGTCGGAGGCCGGCGCGCCGGGGTCGAGGATGACGATCCTCCCGGGGTGCGCTGGCAGAAACTGCGTGGTCCCAATCTTGATGCCCCCTGGTTCGTCAGTTCGCATGCGCTGCCGCATCTCGCGCGCCGGCGCGGCAGCATCGTGTGCATCAGTTCGACGGCGACCTGGCATGGAAACTGGGGAACATACGGGATTGCAAAGGCAGGCGTGGAGGCGCTGGTGCGGAGCTTCGCGGCGGAAGGAGCCCGCCTCGGCGTGCGCTGCAATGGTGTCTCGCCCGGCTGGATCACCACCGAGCGCGACGCCGAGGAACCGCCTTCGGGCGGCAGTGGTTGGTTTCTCCCGCCATCGGCCCTGGGACGCATGGGCACCCCGGCCGAGATTGCCGCGGCGGTCCTCTTCCTTGCCAGTGACGAAGCGAGTTTCGTCACCGGGCAGACGCTCATCGTCGACGGCGGCCTGATGATCCTGGACTATCCCTCCATGAAGATGCTGGAGAAGGCCGGCGCCGGCATGATGTCGGGTTCTGGCACCGGCGAGCCGGTGGACGCCTGAATGTTCTTCACGGGCGAGGTCATTTCCATCGCCGGCATGGAGGGCGACCGGCTGCAGCTCTTCCTGATGTCCCTCGGCGTGGTGGCCGTCAGCATCTGGATGCTGTTTCTCAACCCCCGGGTGCCGGTGCCAGAGAGAGCGCCTGGAGTCATCCGCTTCCTGGCGGAATTCACCAACGACTGGCTGCTCATCTGGGCCACCCCGGCTGGATGCTTCTTCCTCCCTATCAGTGCCGTACTGGCGCTGGCCTGCCTCGAGGGCGGCCTGGCCTTCTGGCACTGGCCCGTTGCGGTCGCCTTGTTCGCCGTTCTCATGGTCTGGCGGCTGCGCTGACGGGCCTCGGGAACCTCGCCTTTGTGTCACCATTGTGGGACACTGAGGCCGGCATGCGGGCAGATCACGGGGAGGTGTCCCTGAACGAGGACTTTGCCGCACCGGGCAAGGCGCGGGTCGATGCCGACCTGCTGCGCAGCCTGATGAAGAAATCCGACATGGCGGGCGGCCTCCAGCTGGCAAGCCACCTCGTTGCGATCGCCTGTTCCGGAACCGGACTGTGGCTGACCTGGGGAAGCTGGTGGGGAGTGCCCTTCTTCGCCGCACACGGCGTGCTCATCAACTGGCTCTATGCAGCACAGCACGAAGCGAGTCATGACACGGTCTTCCGCCGCCGGTGGATGAACGAGTGGCTCGGCCGCATGACGGGCTTCATCCTGATCTACCCGCGCGATCACGACCGCTGGCAGCACCTGTGCCACCATCGCCACACCCAGGATCCCGAACGGGACTCGGAACTCGTCTTCGAGAACTCCGGGCGCTTCGCCGGCTGGCTCAGTCTGAGCGGGCTCTCGTTCTGGCGAGGTCTCGTCACCAATCTCGTCAGTCATGCCGTGACCGGGCGCCGGCATTCTCGATTTGAGTACTACCTCAACGCAGACATGGAACGCAGCGTCGTCGCCGAGGCCCGCTGGCATCTCGCAGGCTACACCCTCATCGCCGCGCTCTCGATCTGGTCGGACTCATGGGCCGCGGTCACGATGTGGCTGGCTCCGATGATGGCCATGTCCTGGACGCACCAGATCCAGAACATCATCGAGCACACCGGCATGCCGTTCACCAGCGATACCTGGACGAACACCCGCACGGTGCGCACGAACCCTCTCATGCGCTGGCTGGCCTGGCAGATGGTCTACCATACGGCCCACCACACCTATCCGGGCGTTCCCTTCCACCGACTTGCCACCCTTCACGCGGCCATCATCGAGGCACGTGGCGAGGAACCGGTGACCTCAACCTATCTCGAGCAATTTGCAAGGACTCTCGGCGAACCGTTCCGGCGCCCCGCCTGATGGTGCCAGGCACCCTCTTCCTCGTCGTCGGTCCAAGCGGGGCGGGCAAGGATACGCTCATCAATGGTGCGCAACGGTGTCTGGAGGGCGACACACGATTCGTCTTTGCCCGGCGCAGCGTCACCCGCCCAGGCGATGCCCCGGGCGATATCGCGATGGCTCCCTCCCAGTTCGAGGCGGAAAGACGGAGAGGCGCCTTCGCCCTCTCGTGGTGCGCCCACGGCCTTTCCTACGGCGTGCCCCGGGACATTACGAAGGCACTGGAAGAGGGCCGTTCTGTCATCGCCAATGTCTCGCGCGGCGTCATTGCCGAAGCGCGCGAGACCTTTCCCCGGGTCCGCGTCATCCATGTCGATGCCCCGTCCGCACTACTGAAGCAACGGCTCGCCGGAAGGCGCCGGGAACCGGCAGACGAGCAGGAAGAACGGCTCCACCGCGCCATGCCGGTCGAGGGGAATGATGTGGAGTCCCTGGTCAACGACGGCCCGGTCGATCACGCCGTTGACGCCATGGTGCGAATTCTGCGCCGAAGTTGACATCGCTACGGACGTCAAGGAGAGCCGTCGCACACCGCAGCGAGCAGGACCGGACCCCCTCCCGGTTCAGTCGGTTACAGCGTGTGCCCCAAGTCCGCGTCATGCCCTGGAACAACGAACACGTGATGATCCCGCTCGATCTCCGCGTGAAACCGCTCCGGCAATCGCGCCCAGTCCCGAGCCTCAACGAGAAACGGAATCGTGGAATCGTGTATCGCCTGCGCGAAGTTGACCAATTGATTGTCCGGTATCTCCCTGAGTTCCGGCCCCCGAAGAACCAGATCGAGATCGCTGCCGTCATGGCTGCGCCCGGTGACCCTGCTTCCGTAGACCCACACGTCAACGTCCGGCAGATGTTCCCGGATCAACCTTTCCAGAATGTGCCGGTGTCGCCTCGACAGATGCAACCGATCAGCCACTGTTCACCTCTTCGATCATGTCGGCGAGCGCCCTTGCGTCGTCAACGAACGTCGGCAGCAGTTTCAACGTGGCCTCAGCAAAGTTCTCGCCGTAGCCGTGCACTGTATCATTTCGGTTGTCGCGATAGCCCAGCCATCTCTCGACAGTTTCGCAGTCAATCAGATCATGCCGGGCAGCATGACGAAACAGGTCCTTGAAGCTCAGGCGGTCCGCCTGGCGGTTGCTGGCGAAGTACGCACCAAGCCGCTTGCGCAAGAGCTTACCGCTCTGTTCGAGCACGAGTTCAAACTCCTTGACGCAGGCGGCGCGGTAGAGGTCATACAGCACATCGTCGTTGCCCTCGTGCTGTTCGATTTCCTGGATCCCGCGTTCGAGCGAAGAGATGCACCGACGCAGGAAGGATGTGTCGATGTTCACCCCGGCACGCTCCCGATAACGACATTCATCAGCAACCCTGCGGTCCGCCGCTCCCGCCAGTGGGCGAAGAGAAGCTCCATCTCGCGGACAATCGTCTCGCCATCTGCTTCCTGTGATAGCGTGTAGACATGACAGCCGGCAGTCGTGCCAAGGCCCTCCACCCCATCGGGCATTGTGGTCGCCGAATGACAAAGCGCGAGCCCCGGTCTGGCGTCCACCCTGCCAATCGTGCGGGGCCTAGTCTGACTTTATCCCGCACAAATTGAGTGCGCAAGCGACGGCCAACCACGGACGTAACCCGTGGAGGCCGATACGAGTTAGCGAATGCCTGAAAGAACTGGCGCCGGACCTGAATGCAACGGTTGGCCGTTGTCGCAACCTGGTCCGGCGCCGGATCGTGTCTGTTCGGAAGGACAGCCGACGATCGCAAAAAGCCTTATGTGATCATCGGCTGTCCTCCGGACGGTGTCAAGCCCCTTCGTGCTCTTTTTCTGGCGGTCTCCCGCATTTCTTGGAGCGGGAATGACATCAAGCACTCAGTTTGGCGTGGGCCGTGCCGGCTCGCGCCGCACCACCCCGGGTTCCCTCGCCGCGAAGCAGGCTGCGGCCGCGTGGAACGGCCTGCCCGACGACGTCGAGGACCACTGGACGCTGCTGCGGCTTCTGGAGCGGCACTGGCGGACCCTCGGGCTGAGCCAGGACCTCTACTGCCACCTTCACTACCTCGTGCAGCGCACCCGACCTATCGACTGGTGGTGCGGATCCCGGCCCATCGTGTGGGAGTCGATCACGGCGCTGGCCGACCGGTTCGAGTGCTGCAGGAGGACGATTCGAAACCGGGAGCGGGCGCTCGCGGACCTCGGGTTCCTGACCTGGCACGACAGCGCCAACCACAAGCGCTACGGCAGCCGGGACGCGTCCGGACGCATACTCTACGCCTACGGCGTCGACCTCTCCCCGTTCGCCGCGATGGCCGGGGCGCTGCGGCGCGCGGCCGAGGCCGAGGAGGCCGAGCGGCGCGAGCGGGAGGTGGAGATGCGGCGCCGCGGCCACCTGCGGGCCGAGATCAGACAGCTGCTCACTGCGCTCGGGCGGCCGGACGAGGCCCCCGCCGGGCGGGCGGGAGATGCGCCGCGCGAACTCGCCGAACTGCGCGCCTGCAACCGGGAACTCGCTGCGTGGCGGGACGCCCTGCTCCACGAGGCCCTGGATCTGGCCGGGTTGTCGGATGGCGATGAAGCGGACGCAGGCGTCGGGGAAAGCGGGTGTGATGACGATGATGGCGGCGAGGGCCGTGATGACGATGAGGGTGGTGAGGAGGACGGTGGTGGCGGCCACGACCAGGTGGCCTGTGCGCCCCGGTTTACCACCATGGGGGCAACCGGTTGCCCCCACATACACTACAAAGACCACGAATCGAGTTCTGAAGAACTACAATGTAACGCTTCGCGTGGCGCAGGGACGGTGGACGCCGTGGCGGGGCCGGCGCGGCGGGCTTGGGCGCCGTCGACCGGGATCGAGCACATCCGGATCGAAGACGTGCTGGCCATCGCGACGCCGAGGCTCATGGAACTGCTGCCTCGCTGGGATCCGCCGGACTGGCGCGACGTCATCGCTGCCGCGAGCGTGCTGCGGTCCGAAATCGGCGCGTCGAAGTGGATCTGGCTGGATGGGGTGGCGCTGATGGGGCCGGCCGCCACGGCCGTCGCCGTCATCGTCGCCCATGCCAGGGCATGCGACCCGGGGCGAAGGGTTCACAATCCCGGCGGCTTTCTCAGGGGCTGCCTGCGGAAGGTGGAGGTGGACCAGCTCCATCTGCACCGAACCGTGTTCGGCCTTGCGGCACGGCGGGCGGCGCTGGCTGCTTCGGCGGATCGCCTTCAGGCGGCCTCGGTGGTGGACGCGGACTGATGGTTGTCGTGGCAGCCGAGGCCCAGATCGTAGACTCCTGCCGGGTCGAGGGTCGGATTGGCTCTCAGGCGGGCACGATCCGGTCCACGGTACGCGGCGTCGATCCTGGCGAGCGCCGTTCGAATCAGGGCGATGGCCTGCTCGTCATCCTTGTTGACGGTGAGCAGATGGTTGATGGCGGCGAGAATGCATGCCCTGGCCTTGCCCTCCACGGCCGCGAGGCTCTGCTCTGCAATTCGGGGTGTGGCGGCGGCGATCTCCTCCAGGTTGCGGATGTCGGCGCGAAGACTCTTTTCGTGCTGGCGGACGCGGCGGCGGGTCTCGCTGCCGCCTGTACCGTCCTCGATCAGGTCCAGAAGCGTGGCGAGCTTCGACCGGCGGCGCGTGATCGCCGCTTCGATGTCAGCGCACTCGGCCGCCCTGGTTGCGGTGTCTCCCAGGCGCTGCTCGTGCTCGTCCCTGATGAGGTCAAGCAGGTGGTGACGGTGATTCGTGAGCCTCATCCGGAGCACCCGCAGCACCTTTGTGATGATGGCCTGCCGCGGGATCTGGAATGGCTGGTCGCATGTCACCTGATAGAGCTGGCGCTGGCAGCGGAGCGAGCCTCCCCGCACCGCCGTGAGACGTCCTCCGCAACGGGCACACCAACTGATCCCCGATGTCACGTGGTGTTGGGGACCCGGCGGATGCCACGGGCGGGTGCGCTTTCGCCGTCCCGCCGGGCGTGGCGGCAGGTGAGGTTCCAGACGCTCTTGCACCCGCGTCCAGAGTTGCCTCCCGACGATTGCAAGGTGCGGGACCTTCCGGATCTCCCATTCGTTCTTGGGGACGTGTTGGCGGGTCTGCTTGCCCGTCCTGGGATCCTTGCGATGGGTGAACCGCCCCCACACGTACTCCCCGACGTAAAGCGGTCGACGAAGAATGCCGTCGCGGCGGGCGCGGGAGCCGTAGAGCGAGGTCTTCGACCACCCTCTCCCGTTGGGTGCAGGGATGCCCTCGTGGTTGAGGGCGCGGACGATCGCGGCGACCGGGCTGCCTGCTGCGTACTCCTCGTAGATTCTCCGGATGACGGCGGCCTCGGCCGGGTTGATTCTCGCCTGCCCGGCAACCGGCTTCCCCGCGGCGTCGAATGTCGGGGACTTCTCGTAGCCATACGGGTAGTTGAGGATCCTGCCGCGTTTCACGGACGCGCGCAGACCGCGGCGCGACTTGTCGCCCAGGTCCTTCAGAAAGAGCTGGTTCATGGTCCCCTTGAGCCCGACATGCAGTTCCGACACCCGACCCTCCGTGACGGAGTGGAGTGCGACGCCGGCGAACATCAGCTCGCGGAACATGTTGGCGATGTCGGCGATGTCGCGGCTCAGCCGGGAAAGGTCCTCGAAGACGACCGCTTCGAAGCGCTGGGCGGTGGCGTCGGACATGAGCCGGTTGATGCCGTCGCGGCGGGCCGTGGTGGCGCCGGTCCTGGCCTCGTCGCTGTAGATTTCGGCGACCTGGCCGCCCAGCTGCTCGACGAGGTTGATACAGCGGGCGATCTGGTCTTCGGCCGAGCCGGCCTGCATGTGCGTCGAATGGCGGGCGTAGATCGCGACCCTCAGGCCGCTCAGGCTTTCCATGTACTCAAGGGTCCCGCTCCTGCTCGAAAGGGCCGGGTTATAGCCGATTACCTCCCCGGAATCGAGGAGGCCGGGTCCGCCGCCGCCTTTGCGGCTTTCCGTATTTCCGTATTTGCGGCGTTCCGCGACGCAGAAACCAACCTCCAGGAAGGAGAACAACGATGATCATCGCATTCCTCAATCAGAAGGGCGGAGTCGGGAAGACGACGCTCGCCATCCACACGGCCGCGACGTTCGCGCGCGCCGACCGCGACGTCGTCCTGGTCGATGCGGATCCCCAGGGGTCGGCGCTCGACTGGGTCGAGGCCCGCCGGCGCCGGCTGGAGGGTGCGTCTGTGGACGGCGCGCGGGCGGACGATGCCGCCGACCCTCTCTTTTCGGTGATCGGCATGCCCAAGCCGGTCATTCACAAGCAGCTGCCGAGAATTGCCGCGGGTTGCGACCTGGTGGTGATCGACGGGCCGCCGTCGCTCGAGGACATCTCGCGCTCGGCGATGTTCGCCGCGGACCTGGTGCTGATCCCCGTGCAGCCGTCGGGCTTCGACGTCTGGGCGGCGCAGGACCTGGTGGACCTGATCGAAGAGACCCGGATCTACCGCGAGGACCTCGAGGCGCGGTTCGTGGTCAGCCGGCGGATCGTGAACACGGCGATCGGGCGACACCTGCCGGAGGCGCTGGCGAAGTGGTCCATACCGGTGCTGCCGGCCCACGTCTGCCAGCGGGTGGCGTTCGCGGAAAGCGCCGCAACGGGCTCGACCGTGCTCGAAACGGCGAAGGCAAGCCAGGCGGCGAGGGAGATCGAGGCCCTTCGGGATGCGATCGCGGCGGCGTGCCTCGACGAGAGGAGGGCGGCATGAGCAAGAAGATCATTTCGCTCGAGGCGAAGCCCCGGTCGCGGAACCGGGCGACGGGCGTTTCTCCGGAACGATGGATCCGCGGAGCGGGCGCGCAAGCCACCAAGAGGCTCACGATCGACATCGAGGAAAACCTCCACAAGCGGGTCCGGGTCCTGGCAGCGACCGAGGGGCGGACCATGGCCGACATCGTGCGCGAGGCGCTCGAGGAAGCCTACCCGGACCCTGGGCGGCAGCCTTAGCTCCGGAGAGCCGTAACGCCGTACTTCCGTATTTCCGCAAATGCGGCGCTTGTTGGAACCGTCAACCCGAAGGAGGGGCTGATGAGTACGCATGGAGAAAACGACAGGACCTGCAGGCGCGGTGGCGACCTCCTTGATCTCCTCGACGAGATCTTCGCGCGAAGCTGCCGGGTCTGCGGCTGCCGCGAGCACGACGCGTGTGTCCGGATTGCCGATGGGCCGCCCGGTCCGGGGAGCGTCGTCACCTGCCACTGGTCCGACGAGGACCCGACGGTGTGCTCGGCCTGCCAGGACTCTTCGCCGGAGGAGAGGGCCCGGCTCTGGCGCGGCCCGGTGTGTCCGGCGCCGCCTGGGACGTGCGCTGATGATGGCGGCTGGCGGTTCGCCATGGCCGGTGGCGACATCGATGTCCTGGTCGAGACCACGATCCCCGGTGGGATCCTGGATCGCGATCACATCCATGCCGGCGCCGAAGATGGCACCTGCAGCCGGTGCCGGCGGCCGATCCCCGAGGACGAAGTGCCGGTGCGGTACTGGGAGGGCGACGGGCCGGGGCTGCGGATCTGGGTCTACTGTGACGGCTGCAACGCGTTCGGGCGGGCGGCGGAGGACACGGCATGACCGGCGTGCCGGAGTGGGTCGAAAGGAACCCCCGCTGGCCGCTCGCGCCGCTGTGCGACTGCGGCGCCGGACCCTGGTTGTCCGGTCCCGGGTGTCTCCTGGCGGCGGTTGAGGGCGGGCCGGTCGCCGACATGGACGTCGAGGAGTGCCCGCGGTGGCAGGGCATCGCCGTCACCTGCAGGTGGTTGGTGGTGCCGGAATGACCGGTCGCGGCGGAATTGCTGACAACCGTATTTCCGTATTTCCGCAAATGCAGAACTGCACGGGAGAGAAACAATGACACCGATGCCCTCGATGAAACTGGCCCGGATCTCGCACGAGATCTGGGACCTGAAGTACCGGGAGAAGGACGGGAAGGGCGGCGGCGACGCCAACATTCCGGCGACGTGGTCCCGGATTGCCCGGGCACTGGCGGCGCCGGAGGTCGAGGAGAAGCGCGGCGAGGTGACGGCGGCGTTCGAGAAGGCGCTCAAGGGCTTCCGCTTCCTGCCGGCCGGCCGGATCGTCGCCGGCGCCGGAACCGGGCGGAACGTCACGCTCTTCAACTGCTTCGTCATGGGGACCAGTCCCGACGACATGGGCGGCATCTTCGCCCACCTGAGGGAGGCGGCACTCACCATGCAGGCCGGCGGCGGGATCGGCTACGACTTCTCGACCCTGCGTCCGAAGGGCGCTGCGGTGCTTGGCGTCGGCGCAGACGCCTCCGGACCGCTGACCTTCATGGACGTGTGGGACGCGATGTGCCGCACGATCATGAGCGCCGGATCCAGGCGCGGCGCGATGATGGCGACCATGCGCTGCGATCATCCCGACATCGAGGCCTTCATCGACGCCAAGCAGGAGGCCGGACGGTTGCGCATGTTCAATCTCTCGGTGCTGGTGAGCGACGCCTTCATGGCGGCCGTCGAAGCCGACGATGCCTGGGAACTCACCTTCGGCGGGCGTACCTGGAAGACCGTGTCGGCGAGAGAGCTGTGGGATCGGATCATGCGCGGCACCCATGCCTGCGCCGAACCCGGTGTGATTTTCATCGACCGCATCAACCGGCGGAACAACCTCCGCTACTGCGAGACCATCTCCGCCACCAACCCATGCGGCGAGCAGCCCCTGCCGCCCTACGGCGCCTGCCTCCTGGGATCCGTCAACCTGACCCGCTTCATCGTCGATCCCTTCGCTGACGATGCGCGGTTCGACGAGGAGACGTTCGACGCCACAGTCGAAGCGGCCGTGAGAATGATGGACAACGTCGTCGACGTCTCGCGCTTCCCGCTCGAGGAGCAGCGCCAGGAGGCGCTGGCGAAGAGGCGGATCGGGCTCGGCATCACCGGGCTGGCCGACGCGCTCATCATGATGAAGGCGACCTACGGCGACGAGCGATCGCTCGAGCTCGCCGGAACCTGGCTGGCAAGGCTGCGGCGGAAGGCGTACCTCGCCTCCATCCGCCTGGCCCGGGAAAAGGGCCCGTTTCCCTTGTGGGATGCCGACGCCTGGTGTTCCGGGGAGAGCGTCGCCGAACTCGACGACGACGTCCTCGACGCCGCAAGAAAGAACGGCATCCGCAACGCGCTGCTGACCAGCATCGCGCCGACC
>JAJEHK010000121.1 GCA_022823765.1 Alphaproteobacteria bacterium
GGATTGGCTCCACGTTGCCGTATTGCTTCCCATTGTAATCGCCATTGTAGCACGTGTGTAGCCCAGCCCGTAAGGGCCATGAGGACTTGACGTCATCCTCGCCTTCCTCCGGCTTGTCACCGGCAGTTCCTCCAGAGTGCCCGGCCGAACCGATGGCAACTGAAGGTGAGGGTTGCGCTCGTTGCGGGACTTAACCCAACATCTCACGACACGAGCTGACGACAGCCATGCAGCACCTGTATCCTGTCCAGCCGAACTGAAAGGGCCGATCTCTCGGTCCCCGCGACAGGACATGTCAAGAGCTGGTAAGGTTCTTCGCGTTGCGTCGAATTAAACCACATGCTCCACCGCTTGTGCGGGCCCCCGTCAATTCCTTTGAGTTTTAACCTTGCGGCCGTACTTCCCAGGCGGGGTGCTTAATGCGTTAGCTGTGACACTGAGAGGCATGCCCCCCAACGTTTGGCACCCATCGTTTACGGCAGTGGACTACCAGGGTATCTAATCCTGTTTGCTCCCCACGCTTTCGCACCTCAGCGTCAGACTCTGGCCAGTGAGCCGCCTTCGCAACCGGTGTTCTTCCGAATATCTACGAATTTCACCTCTACACTCGGAATTCCGCCCACCTCTCCAGATCTCTAGCCTGGAAGTTTTGAGTGCAGTTCCGGGGTTGAGCCCCGGGCTTTCACACCCAACTTTCCAAACCGCCTACGTGCGCTTTACGCCCAGTAATTCCGAACAACGCTAGCCCCCTCCGTATTACCGCGGCTGCTGGCACGGAGTTTGCCGGGGCTTCTTCTGCAGGTACCGTCATCATCTTCCCTGCTGAAAGGGTTTTACAACCCTAGGGCCTTCTTCACCCACGCGGCGTCGCTGCATCAGGGTTTCCCCTATTGTGCAAAATTCCCCACTGCTGCCTCCCGTAGGAGTCTGGACCGTGTCTCAGTTCCAGTGTGACTGATCGTCCTCTCAGACCAGTTACGGATCGCGGCCTTGGTAGGCCATTACCCCACCAACAAGCTAATCCGACGCGGGCCCCTCCCGGTGCGGCCGAAGCCTTTCCCCCGAAGGGCGTATGCGGTATTAGCTACAGTTTCCCGTAGTTATTCCCCACACCAGGGCAGGTTCCCACGCGTTACTCACCCGTCCGCCACTAAGGATACCCCCGAAGGGGCGCCTTCGTTCGACTTGCATGTGTTAGGCACGCCGCCAGCGTTCGTTCTGAGCCAGGATCAAACTCTCAAGTTTGCTTTGAAGCTTGAGACTTCTCTGGCACGAACATGTTACGTGTTCGGTCACGCTCAAAGGATCTCTTGGGATCCATTGACTGTACTTGGCCGGGACCCCTCTGAAGAGGACTCCCGGTCAGAGAGTATGCGTGACCTGACGTGCCATGCACGTGCAGTGCGTGACGCACCGCCGCCCACGCATCTCTTCCATCTCTTCACGTGTCAAACAGCCCCTCGTCGGTCACCGAATCCGGCGACCGGGGAACGGCGGTTATAGACAGTGAGGGTGTTGCCTGTCAAACACCTTTTTCACCCCGAGCCCGGCGGGTTTGACAAACCCGGGCCCGTTCATCACGTTTGCCGCCACGGATCACTCCACGCCGCGATGCCGGGGCAATGTCCAGGCCAAGAGACACGATGTTCATGGTACCCCGTTTGACGATCAGGGTTTCTCTCTTCCTCCTTGCATCGTCGCTGCTTGCATGGGCCTCCAGCGAAAGCGCCGATACGGTGCATATTCGCGTGACCGCCGGAGATACCCTCGTCGAACTCCTCGACGATGCCGGCAGCGATGCCCGGGAGGCAGCGCGCGCCATCGATGCGTTGACACAGGTCTTTGATCCCAGAACCCTTCAGATCGGCGATACCGTCACAGTGGGTTCACGCCAGGGCGGCGACGGCACAAGCGAGCTTGTCGAGATCATTCTCTCTCTCCAGGACGGCTTCCATGTCATCACGAGTCGTTTCGAGGATGGCAGCTTCCACGCCACCCGGATCGATGGTCCGCTCGACGAGACGCTGACCGCAGCGGTGGCTGAATCGCCGCCGCGAACCACGGAAAGCGGTCTCTTCAGCCGTCATTTTGATGTGCGCAAGGGCGACACGCTCATGCGCCTTGCGGTACGTGCCGGGGTCTCCAGGGGCGACGCCGACGCTGCAATCAGGACGATTGGCCGACTGGTGGACCTTCGATCCCTGCAGATCGGCCAGAGACTGCAGTTCGTCTTCTCGGACGGCGAAACCGGCCCTTTGTTGCAGGCCATCGGCATTGCGATCGGGGAAAACCGTCATGCCATCGCCCTGCGCAGGGCCGACAATTCGTGGATTGCCAGACACGACAACAAGCCGTTTCTTACGGAAGATGCTGCACCGGACATCACCGATGCCGACCTCCTCGAGGCTCTGGAAAGTCTGGAGTCCGGTTCCCTGCTTCTGGTGACGCTCAACGTCACGTCAGGCGATACACTCACCGGTCTTCTGGTCAACGGCGGGACGACGGTCAACGAGGCCATCGAGTCGGCGCGTGCCATCGGCAATCACTATGATCCCAGACGCCTGCGCATCGGCCAGCGTCTGCACCTCGCGTTTGTTCCCGGACCAGCCGGATCAAGTCTCACGGTCCTTGGAATTGCCATCCTCGACGCACACGAAGAAGGACTCATCCTGGCCCGGCGGAATCCGGACGGAGGCGGGTTTGCCGGTCGCAGGGTGTTCAGCGTTGAAACGGTGCTGGACGCCATTCGGGAACTGATCCCGCCCGGAGCAGAGACGCCTGATGCGGCGATGATCGAGGTGGCGGAAGACGTCACGAGCAGAATCATCGTGGTCGAACCGGGTGACACGCTGATGTCCGTGTTGCTGGGGGCCGGCGCCCGGCGCGAAGAGGCGGACCGGGCGATCAGGGCACTGACCAGTCATTTCAATCCACGACGCATGCAGCCCGGGCAGGAAGTGCGGGTCATCCTTGATTCCGCAGATGGTGACGTGCGGCTTGTCACGGCGTCCGTCTCTCTTGGTGACGATCGCTACGCGCAAGCCAGCCTTTCCGGAACCGGGTACGTTTCCGAAATCACCGCGATACCCTACCGGCCTGTCTTTGTCCCCGTCACCGAAGAGTCCGTTGCAGTGGCGAGTCCGCCTGACGAAGCGGACGAGACCAGGGTAGCCGAAAAGCCGAGGCGTCTTGGTCGCGGCATCATCTTCCAACCGCAAGGTACCGGGGAGGAGACAGCAGACATCGCGGCGACGCAAAGCTCCGATGATGCGGACATCGGGGACGTCACATCCGTTGAAGCGCCGCCCGAGACAGAGACGGCGGTTCCGGAGTCATCGGCACTCACTCACAAGGCGTTCGTGGTCGAGGCGGGCGAGATCTTCATGACTGAACTCCTGGAGATCGAGGCCGATACGCAACAGGCCCATGCGGCAACACTCGCCCTTGGCGAGGTGTTCAACCTGCGCCGCATCCGTGCAGGCCAGCACTTCGATGCCGCCTTTGATGCGGATGGTCTTCTCGAACTCGCCATGACGCCGGTGCCGGGAGAACGGGTCGTCGTCCGGCGCGGCGATGACGGAGCCTACACTGCCGATCGGACGGAGTTGCCCCTTGAACGGCAGTACGTGGCCGTCAGCGGGAAGATCATGAGCAGCCTCTACAAGGCCGCGGTTGACGAGGGCGTGCCCCTGGACGTTCTCCACAGGATGATCTTCTCCTACAGTTTCGATGTCGACTTCCAGCGCGAGATCCAGCGCGGTGACAACTTCTCCATTCTCTATGAACGCTACGTCGACGAGGCCGGGGACGTGGTGCGTCACGGCCTGCCGCTCTTTATGTCGCTCAACGTGTCCGGAGCAACCCTGCCCGTTTACCGGTTCACCCCGCAAAGCGGTTTTGCGGACTACTTCAACGATGTCGGCGAGAGTGTGCGCAAGGCCCTCCTGCGAACTCCCATTGACGGCGCCCGCATCACCTCGGGCTTCGGCCAGCGCACGCTGTTCGGCTACACCAGAATGCACAAGGGCGTCGACTTCGGTGCTCCGACAGGAACTCCCATCCTGGCGGCGGGAAATGGCGTCATCGAAACGATTGGCTACAATGGCGCATACGGCAATTACATACGCATCCGCCACAACAGCACCTACAAGACGGCCTATGCCCACATGAGTCGTTTCGCCCAGGGCCTTGGCAGCGGCAGTCGCGTCAGACAGGGTCAGACGATTGGCTTTGTCGGCAGTACCGGGCGGTCCACGGGCCCCCACCTTCACTACGAAGTCCTGGTCAATAACGAGCAGATCAATCCCCTCGACTTGCGTCTGCCGGCTGGTGAAGTCCTAGCCGGCGAAGAACTCGAGAGATTCTATGTCCAGCGGGACGAGTTCGACGAACTCTTCAGCCAGCATCTCGTCCGACAGGTCTCCTGGCAATGAGCTGGTCAGGACCAGGAGAGCGTAGCGCCAGTCCCTGGTCTCGGCCCGGGACCTCACAGAAACGTCTTCGGTTGTTCGCGCACCGGCGCAGCCACTGACGGAAGCAATCCTGACAATCTGTAACGCTTCGATGACTTGGGAGCCAGCCGTCATTCGAGGGCAAGGGCGCGGATCTGTGGGGTCTCGAGGGACGGATTGGCGGCGTAGATGGCAATGTCTTCGTGAAAATCCCGGACGAGAGGTATGAGGCCTTCCCTGCCGGAAAGTTCGAGTTCCTTCAGGAGGATGCCAAGAGCCTGGTCGCGTTCATCCAGGTTGTAGCCCGTGGCGCTTGTGACGAGGTTCCTCCTGTAGCTCAGGAAGTTGAGAGCGAAGCGGGACTCCCGGTCTGCAAGGCCGGCCATCATTCTCTCGCGTAGGGCGATCAGCCGTTCGATGTCACCCTCGCTCTTAAGGGGATCATTGATATCGGCGTCATATCTGGGAAGGATATTGACCTGCACGTGTTCGATCCAAAAGTTGTCCTCGCGAAGGAACTGCACGAGGACGGCACCACCGATGATGAGCGCCTTCATCGCCTCAAGTCGATCGGCCTCGCGTTCGCGCGCAACCTCCGTTGCCCGCAGACGCGCCGTTTCCAGGATGAGACGCCGTTCGAGTTCGAGTTCCTCGGCGATCAGAATGTCGAGAATCTCCATCAGGCTTGCGTCGGTATCGGTGTCACCTCCGGCGTTGAAGCGATCGAGCCAGGCGTTTCTCAACAGGTTGGTCCGTTCCGTCGACAGAGACAGGTGAATGCCGATCACGAACCGCACTCCGAAGGTGTCGAGAGCCACCGGTTTGCCGTCCGTCATGGAATAGGCTGGAAACTCCTGCCGCAAACCGCTCGAGAGTTCCAAGGCCCGCGACAGGATCGAGCCGCCGCGGGTGACCACACCACCCGCCTGTCCGTGCAGACGCCCCAGGGCGTTGAGCCGGAAAGGTTCGAGCATGATCTCCTCGACGTTGCCATAAACGTCGTGAAGACCAGCCGGATTGGGGCCGAGGAGACCCACGGGACGCAGTTGACCACGCGCCGACTCCGCTCCCTGGTGCCAGCCATGGTCTCGCATGGGGCCGTCGAGAGGATAGGTGCGCTGATTGAAGACGGACCCGTCGACTGCCGCCCCGCCCCTGACGGCATACTCCCATTCGACCTCCGTGGGCAGACGGACGTAGCCCGGTGCCCCGTCCTCATGCGGCAGTGCCCGAGGTGCGTTCTGACGCAGCCATTCTGTCATGCGCCTCGCTGCATCGACAGCGTCAAACCAGGAAAGACCAGAGGCCGGAATCGTGCCGGCAAGAGACGGCCGGGGACAGTTGCCGAGGAGCGCCGCATGCTGGTCGCGGGTGAGTTCATAGCGCCCGATGTAGTAGAATGCGGAGGCATCCTCCGGATCACTGAACCCGCCCCGGATAAAGGCGCGGCGCAGGTAGTCGACGTAGCCTGCCTCGCTCGAGGCGAGGCCCATCTGTACCGGCCGGTCGCTAGCCGGATTTCCTTCGGAAACCGGCGTGTCGACACGCTGGAAGGCCATGGCGCCACCACAGGGCAACGGCAGCACGAGATCGGCATCGCCGGACCGGTCCCAGAACCGGCTTTCCCAGGCGATGGCTGTTTCGGCAACGGCGGGAGCCGCCGGAAGAATGACCAGAGAAATCCCGAGCAACGCTCGCGCGATCAGGTGGCGGTATGTCATGCCTCCTCCCTGAAGACGGTACCGGGATGGGCGCGGGCGGCCTCCCGGGCAGCGAGGAAGGAGGCGGCAGCAGAGATGACGAGGACACCGGCGCAAAGGCGCAATGCGTCGCCGGGCGATGGCATGAAGGACGCCTCGCCTGGAAGATCCCCACCGAACAGGCGCGTGGCCAGGACAGCACCCCCCATGACGAGACCGGCGGTGCCCGCAAGGCCGAAGAGCGCCGTCACGAGCGCCACCCACACCGGATAACAGGCCAGACGCCCCGGTGGCATACCGATCATCGCCAGCACGGCCAGGGCCCGCCTGCGTGCCCGGGTCATCGACCAGAAGCTTGCCGTGAGGGCGGCGAGCAGCCCTGCGGTCGCCGCCGCGACCACGAGATCGAGGGCAAGGCCAAGGCGACGTTCGAGATCGAGGGTCGCTTCGACCTCCGCGGCATCCGACGAGGCCTCGATACCGAACCGTCTCTCGAGACGCTCCTCGAGAGGGGCAACGGAAAGCAGATCTGCGGCATAGAGACGCATGCTCTCGGCCAGGCCCGTTCTCTCGGTCAGTGGCCGGCCTTCGTCCATGCCGAGGTGTGTCACCGCGTAACCGTCATAGAAGGCCTCGAGGTCTTCCATCAGAGCGGGTGTCATCAGCAACCCGTCTCCGGCCAGCGTGCCCCGGGGCAGCACCGCTGCCACCTTCAGCGTCAACCTCAGCACGGTCTCTCCGGTCTCGCCACGGCGCGCGACCGCTTCGAGACGGTCACCGGGGACAAGGTCGAGGCGCCGTGCCAGAGCAGAGCTCGCCGCCACCTCGCCATGGGCGATGACCACACTGTCGGCGAGCCAGGGCTCGCCTTCGCCGGTGGCGACGAGTGCGGCGCGGCGGATGACGGTTCCACCTTCACGACGGACCATGAGACGCCGCGCGATGGACCGCGACGACGGAACCACGAATCCGGTTTCCTGCCAGCCCGCCACCTCCTCGATGTCGCCCGGCGCAAACCCGTGATCGCCCGCGATAGAGACCCGCAGGATGTCGGGACGGGTGACGAGATCATGGATGAGGGCATCGACGACACCCGTCTTGATGCCGGTGAGAATGCCAAGCGGTGCCACGATGCCGATGATTGCGGCCATGTTGCAGAGCGCCATGACCCGGTCGTGCCAGAGGTCGGCAATGGCAAGGCGGACAAGGATCATCGCCGGCGTTCCACGCGGCTGACCCAGTGAGCCGCTCCCGGAACGGGAATGACGGGCACGGTCTCGACGCCGGCGTGGGCCATGAGGGTAACGTTGTGGGTCGAGACAATGATGCCCGCCCCCTCGCCCGCCGCTGTTTCAAGAAGGAGATCGATGACTTCGCGGGCGGTACCGGGATCGAGCGCCGAGGTCGGCTCATCGGCGATGACAAAGGACGGGCGATGGGCAAGGGCGCGCAGGATCGCGGTCCGCTGGCGCTGGCCGATGGAAAGTCCGGCAGGGCGTTCATCGAGGACGCCTTCAAGACCCAGTGTCCCGGCCAGCCGGTCGACGCGCTGACGGTCACGCTTTCCGGCGACCTCCTGTGCCAGGGCCACGTTCTCCCTCACCGTCAGAAACTCGAGGAGTCCCCCGGTCTGGGCTACAAATCCGAGATGCCGGCTCCTTGTCGCGGCGAGATCCTTCAACCGTGCTTGACGCCACAGCCAGGCGACATCCACCTCCTCGTCGCCGGCCAGCACGAAGCACCCGCCCTCGTCGGGGGCTGCGGCGAGGGCGAGAAGTTCCATCATCGCCGTCTTGCCCGAACCGCTGTCGCCGACAAGGGCAACCACCTCGCCGCGATCCACTTCAAAGGCCGGGATGTCGAGTTCGAACCTGCGGGTGGAACTCTCCAGGGTGCGCGACACGCGCTCGAGGACGAACCTTGTCGCCGCCCTTGTCAGGGCAGTGCTCCGAAGGGCATGGCATAGACGTGCTCGCCGTCGGGCGCATTGTCGTAGAGCGCTACCCACAGGGAGGGGTCGTCATGCCAGCGTTCGTAGAGCAGGAAGCGGCTTCTCAGGTCATCGATGATCTGACGCCGTCCCGTTCCCATGTTGTCCCAGCGCTCCTGGGTGATCTCCATCACCCGGCTCTGATAGGGAAGTCCCTCCAGAAACTCGCCAAAGGCGTTCCCCAGGGTATCGAAGTCGGTGTTGATCAGCCTGTCCGGATCCTGGGCCATGCGCGACACAGCACCCTGTAGCTGGCCGAAGAAATCGTGTGCCGTACCACCCGTCTGGGTGCTCTCCCCGACCTCGAGCACGGCAGCAAGCACATCGCGCAGCGACGACAGCTGGTTCTTCGTGATCAGCAGGCGCGGTTCGACCGCGACCTTGCGCGAATCCTCAAGCGCCCGGTCAGCCACCCAGGCCTCGAACACGTCCGGCGCCCGTGTCTCGAGAACGCGCCCGAGATAGGCAAGTTCCATGGCCAGTCCGAGCACATCGAGTTCCGCACCCTCGGGCAATGCACCTGTCTCGTCGGGCTCCGGCACCTCGGTGAGCTCACCCTCGAGGTTTCTGGAAACCTGGGACATGACCCTGGTGATGGTCGAACGGATCTCGGCGCCAAAGTCCTGCCGGCCGCCAGTCACCGGATAGTAGAAGACATGGCCGAGCGCCGCCGCGAGTTCCCGGTAGTGGTTCGCCGCATACTCGTGGTTCGCCACCCCGTCCGGAGTGAGGAGATGGATGACGATGATGCCGACATCCTGCTCCCTTGCCATCGCCTGGAGTGACACGGCGTTGATGTCGGTCTCGGCATTGGGATCACGCGCAATCTTGGGCCCGGCATCGGTCACGAGGATGACGAGTTTCTTCACGAACTCCACGCCACCTGGCGCCCAGTCGGTTTCCTCCAGGGCATGGCGGATAGCCGCAAGACTGTCCTCGTTGTAACCGGGCGTGGACACACCGGCGACCTCCATGGACGAGAGCGCGGCAAGTGGCGCATCAACGGCGTTGTCCCTGTCGAGCGGCGAAAAGACGCGTACCCGGTAATCGATTCCCTCTGCGGCCGCGGGATTGTCACGGAAACCCAGGATGCCGAAATGCACCCTCTCGCCGGTTTCCGTGCCCGCAATCCTGCGAATCTCCTCCTCCATGACCTCGAGAGTCTCGGCAATGAAGGGCCCCATCGACCGGGTGGTGTCGAGCACGATCATGATGCCCGCATCAGAGTCCCGGATGGAGTCTTCCGGTAACGGAATCTCGGCTCCTGGTTCGTCCTGCAACGGAACCGAGGCGACACGCATCTTCAGAAACAGATCCGCGCTCATGGGATGGAAATCCTCGTGGAACTCGAGGATCGGCAGGATGTAGAAGGTCTCGGCATCGTTGATGTCGACGTACTCGGCCGGTTCAATCGAGATCACTCCCGACGTCTCGCCCGACCCTCCTTCGTCAACGGTGTGCCTCAATTCGCGGGCCAGCGACACCGCAGCCTCGCTCTGGATCAGGCTGTCCAGCGACGCAAGGTCGGAAAAGAGAAGCTGGCGTTCCCTGCCTGCGGTGCTTGTGAAGGCGGCAACGACGTTGTAGCGCCAGTCGATCGTCGCGTCCTCGTTCACCCATCCTTCGGCCGGCATCCCTGCCGCTCCCCCGACCTGGAGCCAGGAGTCGTCACGGTCAAAGACATAGAGAGGCTGGAAGGCAGGGTAGAGGTCCTGGATGACACCTTCAGGCGCATCGAAGCGGGGCGTACCGGGGCGCGTGAGAACTCGTTGGTAGAGCGTGCTCGTGCCATCGATCAGGAGTGGCCTCTCCTCCTGGGCCTCAACGGCCGGCCCTGTTACACCCGCCAGGACCGCGACAATGGTCGGCATCACGAGGCGAAGACGCATCATTGTCCCCCTCCACAGTAGAGATTGATGGCGTCGTTCTGCATGAAGTTGCCAGGATCGAGACGCCCGCAGGCGTCATCGAGAAGATCCTGCGCGCCTTCAACCCCGGCCCCGGCGGCTTCGGCGTAGTAGCGCGCAGCAATCTCGATGGCCGGTCTCTCGAAGGGAGACGAATCCGATTCAATGGCCGGATCATACCAGCGGCCCATGACGACGAGCGCTTCCGGTGTCTCGCCAATCAGTTTTTCGACGACCCACAGCCGCGTTTGCGGGGTGACCCCCTCATCGGTCGCGCATCGTTCGACCCATTCGAGCAGCAATCCTGCCTCCGCAACGTCGGTTACGGCATCATCACTGCATGCAAGTTCCGTCTCCGCCGTCTGCGGCCCGACGATGTCGTCCCGCAAGACATAGAGGACAGCCGCGATTCCAAGGACCACGATCACCAGAGCAAGGACCAGATAGGTGCCACGACGCGAGGCGGGAGGCGTTTTGACTGGCGGTGGTCCGCCCTCGTCTTCAGATTCAGCTGCCCCTGTCGCCACCACGGGAGTGTCCGGAACGGTTCCTGTCAGACCTCCACCGAGGCCACCCTCGCGTGCCGCATCGGGCGGGGGGAGGACATTGCCGGGCCACACGACACTGCCGGCGCCGCCACCCTCGAACGAGATCTCGAGGTTGTCGAATTCGTCAACGTGACGGACCACATCGGGGCCGAGAATCAGGCCATTCGAGACCGATTCCAGAGGTCCAAGCGTCGCCTTGGCCAATTGCCAGCCGGTCGCCCCGAGGTAGCGCCCGTCATAGGACCGCCGGATGGTCAGTTGACCATTGCCTGTCGACTGTCCCTCGTCCGTCGTGAGAAGTGCGTGCCCTCCCAATGGATGGCGGGGGTCCGGAATGATCTTGAACGTCATGTCGCCGTCCTGTTCGCCTCGAGCCCTCCGATGATATCGCCGAGCGCGAGGTTCTGCTCGGTGTCCACGGTCTCTCCGCCAATGCTCCGGGCATTGTCCTCGAAGATCCGGAAGAGGCCATGGGTCCAGTCGACAAACCGCTCTTCGGCACCGGTGTTGGAAGCAAACGAAAAGGATGCGACATCGTCCCTGGAGGGCTGCTCCCCGAACACCGGCCGTGGCCCGCTACCTTCCTGTTCAACCTGCGGACGCTTGTCCTGCGGCAATCTGTCCATTCCGAGGCGGGCAACGAAGGAGTTGACCGCGTCGGCAGCGATCGCCGCCGCCGGCGCAGCACGGCGGTCCGAGTGGAGAGAGAAGTTCCACTTCCTGAGCACGGTCACGATGTCGTCATGCAGAGAGAGACGCCGGGCCGCTTCGATGACTTCGGTCACAAGATCACTCGCCGTCTTCTCCGTCAGGCTGAACCGCCGCCGCCACTCCGGACGGGCCACGAGATCATGCAGACCATCGATCCACGTCGTCAGGGCACGTTCTGCCTGAAAGGCCTCCATGGTCATGCGCCGTGTCCTTGGTCCCTCCCCGGTCTCCACGGAAGGCTCCGCCTCCCCCGACCTCGTCTGCCGCCGCCCTCCGGGGCGGGGTCTTGCCGACCGTCCACCGGTGGTGACCGAATCACCGGGCGAAGCCTGCTGGCCTTCGGCGACAATGAAAATGTCTGCAGGCACGCGCGCCATGCGGTCAGCAACGACCGCCGGGTTGATCATCAGATCCTCGAGAAGTTCGGCGAACCGGTTGTCGTCAAAGCACTCATCGAGACTGTCGAGGACAGTGTCGGCTGCTTCCTGCCGCAGAGCCAGCCTCTTCTCGAAATCCGACGAGACATGGAACCGGGCGAGCGGACGCTGGATAGCGTCGATCAGGATATCCAGCTGATCACCGACCTGGTCAAGCTTGGTCTCGGTGTGGCAGACATCGGCCAGCGCTCCCGCCAGCCTGCTGACACCGCCATCGTCAATCGTCAGCGCTGCCTCCCAGGCCGCTTCGGGATCGGCGAAATGACGCTGGACCAGCGGCGCCGTCACCGCCCCGTGGCGCAGGGTCTCGAGCCGGCCCGTCATGTCATCGCGAATGGCGGATTCGCGGCGGTTCGCATCATAGGCCATCAACGGTGTTTCGTAGGTCGGATTGCGCATCCAGTACGTGTTGCTGAAGGGCGTGTGCGGCAACCACTCGTTGATCCAGGCGTCAGCCATCTTTCCGAAGGGTTCGGCCATCGAATTCTGGATGCGCCTGTCGAATCGCGTCACCGGATCATCTCCTGATCCACCGGATTCAACGAGCAGTGTATCGAACTTGGTGAGCACGAAGAACAGGATGCACCGGGCCTCGGCCCGTCGGGCGGGCGTATCGCCATGGGTTGCAGCCACCCAATTCTCTACGAGGCCGGGGAGATCCTTCGCCTCCATGTTGCCGTCGCCGATGCACAGGATCATCGAGGTCATCTCCTGTTCGGCAACATAGCGATCGAAGAGATAGGCGACCTTGCCGCGCAGGAAGAGCTGGGAGATTGGAGACTCGCCCTCGGCAAGGAACCGGCCGAGATCATGGGTGAAGCGATTCCGTGTGCCGGGAAAGTCGAGAAGATCGGTCCTGTGCATGAACTCCCATGGCGCGTCGGCCATGGGAACGATCATCTCGGCCACCATGGCACACAGATGTCCCCTCCCGATGCGTGCCACGACGCCGTCCGCGGTTGTCACCTCGACGGGATCAAGACTGTCGTGCGCCTTGCCGTCCAGGTCCTTCAGGGTCTGGACATCGATGATCGAGGTTTCGCGTGGAATGAGGGCCTCGAGAGGAACGAAGGCATCGCGCACTCCCCCGAGCGCTTCAAGATGCCCGGCGAGCGCAAGGTAGAGGTCCGTCAGCGGCGCATGGCGCCCCCAGAGAACGGCGAGGAGACCGGCTCGTGTGGACAGGTTGACCCGCGGCACAAGGTCGGCCGCACGATTCCAGTAGTCGGCCAGGGAAGCAAAGTAGGCGAGGTGGCCGAAGTGACTGGCGACGTAATCCTGCACATCCCACATCTCCTCGATGGTCACTGCCTGCCCGGGCGGCCCTGCCTGCCCCTGCGCCGTCTCCAGCAACTGTTCGAGCTCTTCCGCCGACGGCGGGGTCTCCATGTTGTCGCCATCCTCGGCAAAGGAATTGATCAACACCCTTGCGATATCCGCTTCCGAAAGCAGGCTGACCCTGACCGGATAACCCGGTGGCGCCGGCACCTGCTGTGTGGTGAACCGGGTGACAAGACCCGTCGACTCTCCCTGTCCCTCCGGATTGATCTCGTCGAGGTAGGTGACGGGGCGCCCGGCGCCGTCGAAGGCCGCCACGAGGTCTCCTCCCCTTGGCCGTCCGAGCACCGAAATGAGATAGGACTTGCCGGCCTGGCTCGGTCCATAGACACCGACGCACATGTTCCGGTCCGCCGCCTTGGCGAGCTTGCCGGCGCGGAACCGCGCCCGGCGGAAGTCCCGGGCAAACGCAGGTCCCTGCGCGCCAACCTTCTCGCGGTTGTCGTCATCGCCGATCCAGGCACCGGCCCGGCCGGCCAGTTCGGCCACGGCGAGGCAGCGTTTCGCCAGTCCTTCAGCGCGCTCGCTCATCACATTCCCCATCCATCAGGCCAGCCGGACGATTCCGGTATCGAGCCAGTAGTGGTCCTCGGGTCCAAGAGTCTGCAGGCGCAGCCTGACATCGTCGCGGTGACAG
The DNA here is from genome assembly GCA_022823765.1 of Alphaproteobacteria bacterium. Classification (GTDB taxonomy): domain Bacteria; phylum Pseudomonadota; class Alphaproteobacteria; order SP197; family SP197; genus SP197. The sequence goes on from JAJEHK010000121.1 coordinate 13,720, forward strand.
ACGTCGCCCTCGCCATCCTCGACATAATCGACCACGAACGCCTCCCTCGCCGCCTCGAGCCGCAGAACGTGATCGGGGTTCTCGGGATCCGCATGAGAGTCGCGCCGTCTCAGTGTCACCCGGACCGGAAGGGGACGCTTCAACACACTCTCGTTGGCAAAGTCGAGGAGATAGAGGGGTGTCGTCGTCCACCTCTCATCGGCGATCTGGCGGAATCCCACATGCACCGGATTGTAGACGGGCAGCACCGCCTCCTCCTCGACGACCTCGCCCGGCGCCTTGCCGTTGCCCTCGGCGAAGAGCACGTCCTTGTCAAAAATCTGCCCGGCGGTGTGCATGACGCCGACGAATCGGGCCGTGGAACGCATCTGCAGGCGCTCGGAGCGCAGGCGGAAATTGACTATGCGACTCGAACTGAGGGCGCACAGCATGCCTCCCACCGCCACGGTGCTCTTCGGGTCGCCGACCTCGTTGGTCACGGGATCACGGAAGGGATACCACTCCTCCACACGATAGCGATGCATCGACACCAGGCGGTCCGGAGGCACGATCATCATGTCGCGGATCAGTGCACGGACCGCCGGCAGCCTGGACGGTCGACCGGTCAACAGGATCACGTCGACGCCGAGGTGATCGATCACCTTGCCCATGTCCTGCAGGGCTTTCTGCAGAACGCCGCGTACCGATGCATCGACCTCGGAACGACGAATCCTCATCGTGGCATCGGCAAGGCGCCAGTCGCGGGCTCCGGCCTCCCGGACCGGGTCCTCGAGGTAGGCAACGAGACCTGAAGGCACGTCGAGCTCCAGGGTCCCGTTCTCGTCCTCCTGATACCCGAGGACCTCGGCCACACGGATTTCGATCGTGGCGTCCTCAGCGATGTTCTCGCAGGCATTCAGCGTGGCAACCGCCAGCGGTGCCAGAATCCTGAGGGAAAACTGCCGGCGCATCTGGCGCATCCGCTGATCCATGCCGCCCACATCGCCGCCGAAGAGTTCGCGCAATCGCTCCCGGACGTAGACGCCTCCTGCAGCCTCGACGGAATCAGCGATTCGACCCAGAACGATCGACGCCACGACCTCGCGGGTGACATCGTCGCCGGCAATGCGAAAACCCTCGCGAAACACCTGGCGCGGGGTCATGAGCCTGTCGCCCTCGCCGAAGTAGGAGGTCACCATGAGATCGGTGGTGCCGCCGCCGATGTCGATGCAGGCGATGCGGATGGAGTTTTCCGGGGTCCCGCCGTCTTCCTGGACTCGGGGCCGCCCCTTGAGCGCCATGTACTCGTCGATCCTGCCCTCGAACTTGCGGGCGATCTCGGTGTAGAGCCATACCAGCTGGGTACAACTCGCCTCATCCCAGTCAACAACCAGTCTTGGCCGGGAACAGGTGGCTGCAGCGTCGTCGGCGAGGCCGAGAATGGACCAGACCAGACGGACCGCCCCCTCGGCTCTGGAACGGATGATGGCCTGCTCCTGCATCGGCGTCGCCGAAGGCAGGGTGAGAATGATCGTGCGGAGGCGCCGGGGAACGGCAGACCGTGCCCGACGGGCCCTGGAGGCCGGGTCATTGATCTGCACCAGCGCATGACTGATCAGTTCCCCGACGAGAAACCCGTAGAGAGCCGAGCGCGAAAACCTCGGCCTGATGGCCATGTCGACCTTCGCGTCCCTCCTGTCACGCAGACGGTCCGCAACGTCGCGCCTGACCTGCTCGATGACATCGCCGTTGTCGTTGAGATAACGGCATGCGGATCGGGCAATGCGCGGCATGTTCTGCGCGTCCATGTGATTCTGGAATCACCATTCGCTCACCGACGGCTCGAGGTCCCAAAGGTAGCGCTTGGGCGACGACAGACCCGAAGCCGTCTCGGTGCCTTCCTCCTGGCGGACCATGCGATTGGCTTCAGGTCCGGTTCGCACGATCGACGGCCACTGGAAGGCATCCCGGCGCCCGGAGCGCCGGGCGATGTGCTCGCGTCCGAACTCCGCCGCCGCGAATTCGACCCTGCTGTCGATCAGACCGGCCGAGTGAAGCTCCGGTCTCGACAGGTCACGTATCTCCAGCCCGTAGGAGTTCGAAAGGTCGACCGAAGTCTGGCCAGCCGTGCTCTCGATGAGAATGCCGCAGGTCCTGCTGTTGCCGATGTCGAGAACCAGGTCGACATCGAGCGGCGCGTGCCTCGCTTCATCGGACACCACATCGACGAGCTTGATACGCGGCATCCTGACTGCAGCATCGACGAATGCCAGGAGTGTCAGGAATCGTGCAAGATGTTCGAAACGGTAGGGAAAATCCTCATCCCTGAGGGCGCGTCTGCCGACTCTTGCCTTCTTGAACTCGATGAAGATCTCCTCGATCCAGTCGGCCACCCAGGCCTGGGTGTCCACCTTTGCCGAAAGGGTCTCGTCATCCTGGACAAAGGTCAGGAACGGGGTGACGTGGTCGGCGCTGCTGACCAGGCGAAACTCCCGCTCGTCCTCACTGTCCTTGAAGAGGGGCTGCAGGTAGCGTCCTCCCGGTTCCTCATCGACGAGCGTCGTGTCGAATGCGATCTGGATGCGGTGCGTATGACCGGTATCGGGGTCGCTGCGGGCGAGTTCGACAACCCGCATCCGGGCCCATCCGAAGGGACCGTCGTCATAGCGCTCGCTGCGGTCGGAACCCAGGCCCGGCCTGACACGCAGGACCGGCACCGGAACCCACTTCTCAAGGAAAGGTTCAAGGCCCTGCACCGCCCGGAAGCCATACTCGACATCATCGATGTTTCCGGCACCACGAATCTCATCGTTGCGGTCCTCGTCATCGAAGAGAGGAATGAGATCGCAGGTGGCGTCACTGCCTTCTTCCTGCGTGATCCGCTCGATGAAGCGCCGGGAACGGAACGGCGCGCTGTCGAGATCGAACCCGAAGTCGAGCATCTGGACACCACTGAAGGGAACCAGCGTGATATCGTCTCCCCAGTCGGGGACCGGGCGAAGGATGGATTCCTTCTCCCTCATCATTCGCCTCCTATCGCGACGTCCGTACGCCACCACTCATTGTCGCTGTCGACGCTACCATTGTGAACCGTTTCCTCGCCGTCGATGATGACGGTCAGCGTGAAGTGCTTCGGTTCGTCCGGATCATCGTTCCGGGGACTGAAGAGATGGACCTGGACCGGGTACGTACCGGCGGCGGGCATGTCTTCGAAGACGATGTTCTCGACCGGAACCGGCATCGTGGAACCGACATTGGCATCGACGTCGAGCTCACCGCCACAGGCCTGCTTGCGCTGGTAGGAGATCACTCCGCCACCTGGACAGCCCACGGAAAGGTCAAGATCGGCGCTGCCCTGCCAGGACAGGATGACGTTGACGGCTCCCAGGACACCCCCTTCCTCCAGGACAGTGTCGGTCACCCCTTCGGGCTCTCCCCGGCAGTTTCCGTCGAGAAGCGTGAGTTCGCGTTCCAGCATGGCGACGCGGTTCTCGAGCGTATCGAGAATTTCGCGTTCCTCCGCGAGCTCCATCGAGGGGCCGGGTGGACACCTGCCCATGGGTTCCAGTCCTGGCAACACAACGGCGCAGGGAGCAACCAGCAACCAGAACACCAGAAAGACGAGCCCCGCCAGGAGAAGCCAGCCCAGCCACCACAACACGTCGGCCGCGGACCCTCGCCGCTCCGACGCCACCGCCACATCCCCGACGGCCCCGGTCGGGGGTGGCGGGGGTGGAGGAGGTCTTGCGGGTATGTACCGGCGGATAATGCCGCGTGGCGCCTTGTCGATGTCGCGCGTGTAGCCCCAGTTGACCAGGACCGGCTGATCGCCAATGAGCCAGATGGCGTCGCTTGCCGGCACTTCGACAACATTGCGCAGTGCCTCTGCCAGACGCTGATCCGACTGGCCGCCGGCAGCCTCCAGACGATCGGCAAGGGCGAGGATGTCCCCGACCAGTTCACCCAGCCGTGACCGGACGACAGAGGCCTCTTCCTCGTTGAGGCTGTCGAGTTGCCGCACAGCCCCGACGCACTGTGCGTACCAGTCCGTGGCCACACCGTCGGGCGTCGGCGACGGCTCACAGAAGAGGAGCACATGGGCCGGAGTGAGATGAGTCCGCAACGTTTCCGTGATCAGTGCGGGGTTGCGCTGCGATGCGGCCCCGAGCGGTCTCAGGCCTTCTGCAAAGGTACGGGTCACAAGGGTTTCGGGCATCGATAAGGTCTTTCCCTCACTCGTGCGAGAAACTCAACCAGACATCACCACGGCCGAGTCCCTCGTGGACATCCTCGAACACTGTCACCTCTCCCCGCTAGATGACCCTGACACTGA
>JAJEHK010000248.1 GCA_022823765.1 Alphaproteobacteria bacterium
CTGCCTGATTCCCATCCCCTCAACTGTGGCGCCTGCCTATCGTCCCCGCTGGCCCATACGCTCATCGAAGACGCCGATGTCGTCATTGCCGTCGGCACCGAGCTCGCCGAAACCGACATCTGGAAGGAACCCGACTTTCTCGACATCACGGGCCGGCTCATCCGCATCGATGTCGATGCCGGCAATCTCGCCCGGGACTACACGCCCGATGCCGCGCTGCTGGGAGACGCCGGGCTGACCATGACCATGCTGGCCGAAGCCCTGCCCGCGGCTGGAGGACAACCGGGCTTCACCGGTTCCGGTGCCATCGCGGACCTCCGCCGGAAGTTCACGGAGCAACTGCTCGCAAGGCCTGGCGCTGCCAGATTCACGGCCGTGCTCGACGCCATGCGCGCCGCCATTCCAGATGACGGCTGGCTGATCACCGATGCCACCCAGATCGCCTATTTCGCCAACGAGTACTGGTCCACCTCCAGACCACGCACCTACACCCATCCCAACGGCTATTGCACGCTCGGGTCGGCCATGCCTTCGGCCATCGGCGCCTGTCTCGGTTCACCGGAGCGCCGCGGCGTGGCTCTTGCCGGCGATGCCGGATTCCTCTTCACGGCAAGCGAACTCGCCACCGCCGTCAACGAGAAGGTCGGCCTGCCGATCGTTCTGTGGAACAACGACGGCCTCGGTCAAATTCGCGATGACATGATCGAGCGCGATATCGGACCTCTTGGTGTCACACCGGGGCGCAACCCCGACTTCGCAGCCCTGGCACACGCCTTCGGGGCACGATCGGCACGACCGGGATCCCTGTCGGCGCTCACCGGGATCATCAGGGAGGCCTTCGACGCCGACGGCCCCACTCTCATCGAAGTGCGCGAGGACGCCGACTTCCTCAACTGAGCGGGGATCAGGTGGCGTAGTCGCTCTGGGTGTTGTCGAGGGAACGGCGAATGGCCTGCCAGGCAAGATCGTCGACCAGGAACTCGGGGTCGGCACCGGCAGCAGCGGTGCGCTCCACGACGTCGGCGTCGGGAATGATGGTCTCCTGGCCCGATGACAGAACATCGACCTGGACCTTGCACGCCACCTCCAGGTTGTAGAGGTGGGTAAAGGCAAAGGCCGGCGTCGGCCCGCACACGAGAAGCCCGTGGTTTTCCAGGATCATGGCGTTGTGCTCACCGAGATCGGCCACCAGGCGATCGCATTCTTCCTGCCCCGCCGTCTGGAGGTCCCAGGGGTGATAAGACAGACGGCCATGGAAGAACATGGCCTGCTGGGTCAGCGGCAGGAGGCCGCACTTCATGCACGCCACCGCCATGCCCGCGCGGGAGTGCGTGTGCAGGACCCAGTTGGCATCCCCACGCGCCTTGAGGATCGCATGGTGAATGGCATGTCCCGCCTCGTTCACCGGCCAGTCGCCCCGCACCAGTTTGCCGTCGTAGTCGACGACGATCAGGCTGGATGCCGTGATCTCCTCGAAGAGAAGTCCATAGGGATTGATGAGATAGTGACCGGGTTCGTCCGGGAGCCGCGCCGAGATATGGGTGTAGATGAGATCGGTCCAGCCGTAGCGGACGAACGCCCTGTAGAGCGCGGCGAGATCGCAGCGAATCTCCCACTCCCTGGTCCCGGTTCTCTCAGGATGAATTCTGGACACAACGGCCATGGCAGGTCCTCCCTGAAGTCGACGGCATGCAACCACCCGGCACAGCATCCGGAAGGTGTCGATCACTTTCCACCAAGTCGCCTCCGTCCGCAAGGCGCTCCGTCGGTGCGTCGCAACCGATTTGCCGTGTTGCTGCAGTTGTTCCCCAACCCCGGACTTCCATGCAACATCGACCGCACATCACCACGCGATCGGGTCGTTGTAACATTGGCAGAGGTCCGGATGTCTGAAACTGAAGAGAGTGGTATGCGACGGACGGCAAGCCGTCCGGCTGTCATCGATTGTGCCGGCGCTCCGTGCGCGGGACCAAGTACGACGACATCACCCGCGCGAAATTCGTCTGGCGCTCCATGAACGGAACGGCCACGCCTGTCGACGTGAGGGAGCCATGAGGAGGCAACGCCTCTCCAAGTCGAGGTTCATGTCCGGACTGCAGTGTCACCTGCGGCTCTGGTATGAGACCCGCCGGCCCGATCTCCGGTCTGAACCCGACGAAGTCATGCGGGCCGTGTTCGAGACCGGGCACGAGGTCGGCCGGACGGCGTGCCTGCTCTTCCCGGGCGGCCATGATGTCAGTCACGATCACCGGCACATACCCGAGGCGCTCGAGGAAACGCGCAGTGTCATCGAGGCGGGATCCGCGCCGGCGCTCTTCGAGGCGGCGTTCGAGCATCGGGGGGTGCTGGTCCGCGCCGACGTGATCGAACGGCTTCCCGGAGGAGGATGGCGCCTGATCGAGGTGAAGTCCGCGACCCGGCTGAAGGACGCTTTCGTGCGCGACGCTGCCGTCCAGCTCTGGGTGTTGAAGAGCGCTGGACTGGAGGTGCGTGATGCCGCTGTGCTAACACTCGACCGGGACTACGTCCATGACGGCGTGACGCTCGACCTCGACTCCCTGTTCAGGTTTCACCCGGTCTTCGACGAGGCGCATGGGTATCGCGACACCGTGGGTGCGGAAGTCCGGCAGATGCAGCGCATGCTGTCGCGGCGGACAGCGCCGGATATCGCTCCGGGCGATCACTGTTTCGAACCGTACGCATGCCCCTACCACGCCCATTGCACCCGGGATGCAGTGCTGCCGGATCACGGCATCGACGAGCTTCCCAGACTCGACGTCGAGCGCCGCGAGGAGCTGGTGGCGGCAGGGATCGACGAGATTCGCGATGTTCCGGAGGACTTCCCGTTGAGCGGGCTCCAGGGCATCGTCCGCCAGACCATTCGCGAAGGCCGCGCAACACTGCACGGCGACATCGCCGGCGCGCTGGCGGACCTCAGGCCGCCGGTGCGCTATCTCGACTTCGAGACCTTCGCTCCCGCCATACCGCGCTTTGCCGGCACGCGTCCCTTCGACGCGGTGCCATTCCTGTTCTCCCTTCACACCGAACGCGAGGGCACGCCGCCAGTCCACGTGGATCATCTGCACGAGAGCGACGACGATCCGCGCCCGGAACTCGCGGACCGTCTGATCGAAGCGGCGGGACGAGACGGGAGCATCTGCACCTATTCGGCTTACGAACGGCGGGTGCTTCGTGAACTCGGCGAGGCGTTGCCGAACCGGGCCGGAGAACTTCGTTCCATCGAGGCACGGCTGTTCGACCTGCTCCCGGTGGTGCGCGATGGCTACTATCACCCGGAGTTCCGCGGTTCGTTCTCCATCAAGAGTGTGCTTCCGGTGCTCGCTGCCGGGTCGGGTTACGACGATCTGGCGATTTCGGACGGAAGGACTGCGGCGGTACGCTATGCCGCGGCGCTCGCGAGTGCCAATCCGGAAGAACGCAACCGCACGTTCGCGGATCTGCGCGCCTACTGCGCCCGGGATACGCTGGCCCTGGTGAAACTGCGCAAGGCGTTGAGCAACCTGGGCCGCGAACCGGGACCCTGAGGTACGTCGCATCGCGCAGAGCCAATCCACTTGAGATTTCCAGTCGAGGCCTTTCACGCAAGCCCAACGGGAACCGGTCGTTGTTCGACGGGATCTGAAAGCTGGCGGCTCGCACGCCGATATCTGACAGTCTGCAACCGGGGGCCGGCGAACATGACCGGCGTGGCGGCGGTTGTCGACACTGCCGGCACTGTGGTGCCACAATCGGAGTGTCAGCAGGAGGTTTGGAACCCGATGCCGCGAGATCCGCGATACGATGTCCTGTTCGAGCCCGTCGCCATCGGACCCGTGACAGCCAGGAACCGCTTCTACCAGGTGCCCCACTGCAATGGCATGGGACGCGCCCATCCCACGGCGATGGCGGTCATGCGCGGCATCAAGGCGGAAGGCGGCTGGGCCGTGGTGTGCACGGAACAGTGCGACATCCACGTGACCACCGACACGGAGCGGGAGGTCCGGCTGTGGGACGACCGGGACATACCCTACCTCGCGCGCATGGCTGACCAGGTCCACGAGCACGGGGCCCTGGCCGGACTCGAGCTGACCCACATGGGTTACTACACCTCGAACTACATCGGCCGCGAGATCCCGATGGCGCCCACGGCGAGACCGGTCCACGGCATCGAACCGTTCCATGCGCGAACCATGGACAGGACCGATATTGCCGACTACCGGCGATGGCACCGCAATGCGGCGTTGCGGGGCAAGCGGGCCGGTTTCGACATCGTCTATGTCTATGCCGGACACAGCCTTTCACTGTGCATGCATTTCCTGTCGGCGCGCCACAACAGGCGCACGGATGAATACGGCGGGCCCATTGAGAATCGGGCGCGCCTGCTGCGCGAGGTCATCGAGGACACTAAGGATGCCGTCGGAGACACATGCGGGGTCGCGGTGCGCCTTGCCGTCAATGAACTTGTCGGACCGAAGGGCATTACGCCTGAAGAAGACGGCCGTGCCGTGATCGAGATGCTCGGCGAACTGCCGGACTTGTGGGATGTCAACGTCAGCGAATGGGAGAACGACAGCGAGACATCGAGATTCGCGGACGAGGGGTTCCAGGAGGAGCACATCTCCTTCGTCAAGACCCTGACCAGCAAGCCGGTGGTGGGTGTCGGACGCTACACCAGCCCGGACCGCATGGTCTCCCTGGTGAAGAACGGTGTGCTCGACATGATCGGTGCCGCCCGCCCGTCCATCGCCGATCCCTTCCTGCCGAAGAAGATCGAGGAAGGGCGGCCCGAGGACATCCGCGAGTGTATCGGCTGCAACATGTGCGTCGGCGTTTCCAACCAGCCGACCTATCTCCGGTGCACGCAGAACCCGACTCAGGGCGAGGAATGGCGCCGGGGATGGCATCCCGAAGTGATGCCTCCACGTGAAACGGACGAGCGTGTTCTCGTGGTCGGAGCCGGCCCGGCCGGGCTCGAGGCGGCGCGGGGATTGGGTCAGCGTGGCTATGAGGTCATGCTGGCCGAAGCCGGCCGCGAAACGGGCGGGCGGGTGGCCCGGGAGTGCCGCCTGCCGGGTCTCGCCGCCTGGGCCCGCGTGCGCGACTGGCGCATGACCCAGCTTCACAAGCTCCCCAATGTCGAGATCTACATGGAGTCGGAGATGACTGCCGACAGTGTCCGCGAGACCGGCGCCAGCCTCGTTGCCTTGGCCACCGGCGCCCGGTGGAGGCGTGACGGAAGCGGACGACACCACGACTTTCCCCTTGCCTGCGGATCGGCGAACATTTTCACCCCCGACGACATCATGGAAGGCGCCACACTCGAGGGGCCCGTCGTCGTGTTCGACGATGATCACTACTACATGGGTGGGGTGATCGCCGAGAAGCTGGTGCAGGATGGTCACACGGTCAGCATCGTCACGCCGGAAAGCGCGATATCGGCGTGGACCGCATACACGCTTGAGTACGATCGCATCCAGACCCGCATGCGCACGCTTGGTATCGAGCGGTACCTTGGATTCGCCGTGAAGACCATCGAATGGAGCAGAGTCGAGGTCGAGGATGTCTACACGGGCGATTGCCAGTGGATTCCCTGCCGCAGCCTCGTCATGGTGACGGCCCAGGATCCGGTGGACGATCTCTACCACGCGCTCTTGGCCGATGAGGCGGTCAACCGCGAGGCGGGCATCCGCCGGGTGTCACGTATTGGCGACTGCTATGGCCCGGGACCAATCGCTGCTGCGGTGTTTGGCGGATACCGCTATGCCCGCGAGCTCGGTGAAGCGATCGGCGACGATGTTCCCTGGAAACACGAGATCATCGAACTCGCTCCTGTCATCTGAGGTCCCGGCGTTCACCCGGCTGCATCGACCAGACGCATCTCAAGCGGGTCGCCGGACTTCACCAGGACATCGAGACGCACGGTGGCGCGGCTGAACATCGTGTAGAGAAGGCGCTGAAGGTGGTCCTCGTCGTCACCGCCGCTCTCTATGTCGATGGCGATGATTGCCGGTGCCTGCTGTCCCTTGTATCGGTAAATGCTCTCGAGAAGGATCTGTCCCGGGGTGAAGACCTGGTTTCCAAGCAGGTCGTATTCACCGGAGAAATGCTTGAGCGTGTGATTGCCGATCCTGGAACGACCCGCAAGACAGGCATGACGGATGCCCTTCATCGACAGGATGACGATGTCCTCGGGCCTGAATCTGTCCGCCAGCAGCCGCGACACCGTGCGCGAGACCAGCTTCACCTGGTGAGAGGCGTCCTCATAGGCCTCGACACCCACATCAAGACCAGGCAGCCCATTGGCCGGTTCGAAGTCGAAGGGAAGTGCCCTGTCGATGAACCGTGCAATGGCTCCCGGGGACCGGTAGTTGGAACGGATGTTGAAGCCGACGAAGTCCTCGAGTGTGACCGGCTCGTTCCTGCGAATGCCCTGATCGGGATCCTCGAGCCAGAGGATATCGGCGTCGTCCCGGGCGAACAGCCTGAGGATGTCGAACCAATCGGGTTCGAAGTCCTGGCCCTCGTCGACGATGAGGGTATCGAACAACCACGCATCCGGAACCGGCGCCGCCATGACCTCGTCCTGGACGTGTGACCAGAACGCGTCATGGTCATCCAGTTGACGGAAGTCAGGCGCCTTGCCGATGTCCTCAAGGAAATGGTGACACAGGCCATGCCAGGTCTCGACCAGCCCACTGCCGTTGACCGAGGCCCCGATCCTCTCCTTGAGCTGGCGATTGAAGCAGACCAGCAGCGGCTTGCGGCCCCGTTCCACCGCATCCTGGAAGAAGCGCGTGGCCATCACCGTCTTGCCGCATCCGGCCGCTCCCCTGACACGCAGCCTCAACGGTGTCATCTCGATCCCGGCAAGCAGTTGCGAAAGTTGCCCGCTCAACCGCGCGAAACGCTGCTCGCCGTGGCGAACACGGGCGTGGATGTCGGGGTGAATCTCGAAGGACTGGCGGAGGAAGGCCTCGATGGTTGCCCGCCTCTCCGGTTCACCTTCTTCCTCGTTCAGGAGATCCTGAATCCTGCTGACGAGAAGATGGTCGCCCGCCGCATCGACGATGCGCGACGTGTCAAGACCGACGGCGTTGACGGAACGCACGCGATGGTCCGGACAATAGACAAGATAGTCAGCAACAAGAGCGGGTTCGCGCCGGTGCACCCTGCGGAACTTGCCCTTGATGTTGTCGACCGAGCGGCGCACCTGAAGAACGGGGTTGGAAGTGCCGTCGCGGTACCGCTTGACAAGCCCGTCGTCCGTCTCGTCCAGGGAACCGTTCTTCTGTTCCATGACGAGAATCTTGCCGGCGCGGTTGACGATGATGAAATCGGCTTCGCCCCAGGATGTTCGATCACCGGACTCACGCGTCCAGTGGACCGAGTGGAAGACTATCAGGTCCGGATCGAGGTCGCGCCGCAGACGCTCCAGCGTCACCAGTTCCGGGGCATGGCCGCCGGCCATGGCCAGCCGGTCCACATCCGAGGGAACGATCCGCGCCATCGTGTCACGCGGCGGTAGACGCCTTCTTCTCCCACGTCCCCCGCGGGGTCTGTTGCCAGTAGGTCAGGACGTGTCCGGCGTCGCGGCGCGCCTTCCAGCGCCGGCGGGCCGCGGCCACAGCCTCGTCATCGTGACCATCAAACATGTCGACAACACGCTCGAAGGCGTCGACATCGGCACAGTCGGCACGGTCGACCAGCACCAGAAGGCTGGCGCCATTCGGGTTGTCGTCGGCATCGGCGATCCAGACGGGTTGATGTTCCACGTCCCGGACCTGCCCGACGCAGCCATGGGGCAGGAAACTCTCATTCCTGTACGTCCACAAGGCGTTGTCGAGGTGGGTGACCCGATCACGCGAGACCGTCATCACGACGGCCCGCATGCCTTTGTCCAGAGCCTTCTCCAGAAGACCGGGAAGTGCGACCTCAAGAGGGGACGTAAGCAGGTGATAGAAGTCGACCCGGGTCATGTTTCCCTGGTGTCAGCGACAAAGCGGACGAGCAGGCGAACGCCGAATCCGGTCGCGCCCCGGGGTGCAAGGACCTCGTCCGAATGGGCCCAAGCCGTGCCGGCGATGTCGAGATGGGCCCAGGGGGTATCGCCAACGAATCTCTGCAGGAGCACCGCCCCGGCGGTGGACCCCGCCTCGCGCTTCTTGCCGACATTCTTCATGTCGGCAATGTCGGAGTTGATGTCCTCGCTGTATCGCTCGCCGAGCGGCATGCGCCACAGTTCCTCGCCGGTCGCCTGGCCAGCGGCCTCAAGGGTCCGGGAGAGATCGTCATCGTTGCTGAACAATCCTGCCCTGTAGGTGCCCAGAGCGATGATGATGGCGCCGGTCAGTGTCGCAAGGTCGATCACCTGGTCCGGCTTGATGTTCTGCACGGTCCAGTAGAGAGCATCGGCAAGGACGAGACGACCCTCGGCGTCGGTATTGATCACCTCTATGGTCTGGCCCGACATGGTCTTCACCACGTCGCCAGGGCGTTGCGCGTTGTGAGACGGCATGTTCTCGACGCAGCCGATGACACCGGCAACGTTGGCGCGGGCCGCGCGCGAGGCCAGTGTGTGCATGAGTCCGGTGACACAGCCCGCCCCGGCCATGTCAAACTTCATATCCTCCATTCCGGAACCGGGCTTGAGCGAGATTCCGCCGGTGTCGAAACACACACCCTTGCCGACCACGGCAAGCCACGGATCATCGTCGCCGGCTCCCTTCCATCTCATGACAACCAGCTGGCTCTCGCGCTCGCTGCCCTGGCCGACACCGAGGAGCGCCCCCATGCCGAGTTCCGCCATTTCGGCCTCACCGAGAACGGTGACATCGACGCCAAGATCACGCAACGCTGTGGCACGGCGTGCAAACTCCTCGGGATGAAGCGTGTTGGCGGGTTCGCTCACCAGATCCCGGGTCAGGAAGACTCCGTCGGCCACGCACTTGAGACGCGCCGCCTTCTCCTCACTCGCCGTCGCCTCCTGCGTGACTACGGTGACCCTGTCGACCGTCGGCCTGGCATCCTCCTTCACCACCGTGCGATAGCTGTCGAAGCGATAACTGCGCAACATCATGCCGTGAACGAACTCGCAGACATCCAGGGGATGTCCTGTCGGAATGGCAACGTTTCGCGCCCCCAGCCTGTCGAGATGGCGGTAGGTGCCACCACCGAGGTTCTGGCGATCAAGCGGGGTGAACGTCGCGTAGTCACCGGTGCCGACCACGACGATGTGGCTGGCATCCATGGTCTCCGGGGCGACGATGTCGAGAATCTGGCCCTTCTTTCCGGAAAACCGCGCCGAGACCTGCATGGCGCGACTGATGGCTCCACCGGCAGCACGGTCGATCGCCTCGGCCGAGGCAAAGAGTTTGCCGTCCTCCTCGGTAGCCACGACAATGGTATCGATGTCATCGGGAATGGAAGGCGCAAATTCGACACGCATCACGAGGATCCTCCGGTCATCCAGACTGACCTGACTGCGACTTGCCGTTGAATCAGGGGCTGTCCATACAGCACATCGGGTCAACCCTATACCACGGCCAGAGAGACCTGCGGAAGATCGCCTTTGCGTGCATTGGTGAGTGTAAGATCGTGCTGCCTGGCAATGGCGTCAGCCGCTTCCTGGACCGTCGGTGAAACGGAACCGCTGGCGTGCCGCGAGCCGACGAGATCGATTTCGCAAATCGCTCTGGAGTTGCTGACAGGTTGACTTGCGTTTGCGACCGCCGGATCGTTTGCCGCGACAGTGGTGTCGGATTTCATGGACGGGAGGTATGGCCATGCGATTGTCGATGGGGATCGCCGCGTTCTTGATGCTCTTGGCCGGACCGGCCGTGGCAGGGGAACAATGGGACCTGCCCATGGCGTACGCGGACTCGAACTATCACACTCAGAACGGCAAGCGGTTCGCCGAGGCCGTGGGTGTGTGCACCGGGGGCGAACTCGAGATCGTCGTTCACGGCGGTGGATCGCTCTTCAAGGGCAACGAGATCAAGCGGGCCGTGCAGACCGGTCAGGTGCCCATCGGCGAACGTCTGTTGAGCGCACACCAGAACGAGAATCCGCTGTTCGGGTTTGATTCAGTGCCATTCCTGGCCTCTTCGTTCGAGGCATCCGATCGGCTGTGGAGGGCTGCCAGGGACAGGCTTTCGGAGGTTCTTTCCGAGCAAAACCTGGTCCTGCTCTATGCGGTGCCGTGGCCGCCACAGGGTCTCTATTTCAACCGGGAGATCACCGGCATCCCTGACATGGCCGGGACCAAGTTCCGGACGTACAATGCCGCAACCTCGAAGCTGGCCGAACTGGCCGGCATGGTGCCGGTGCAGATCGAAGCAGCAGAGCTCAGCCAGGCGCTGGCAACCGGGGTGGCGGAAGCCTTCGTCTCGTCGGCCGCGACCGGCTACGACCGGAAGGTCTGGGAGCATCTGAGTCATTTCTACGATGTGCAGGGCTGGTTGCCGCGCAACTACATGCTCGTGAACCGGGACGCGTTCGATGCTCTGGATGACCATGCCCGGAACTGCTTGCGTGCCGCGGCGCTGCTGGCGGAAGTGGCCGGCACGACCCGGGCGCGAGAGCTGACCGACTGGTATCGGGCGCAACTCGCAGCCAACGGCATGATTGTTCGTGCTCCAAGCGAGCAGCTCGCCACCGAACTCGCCGCCATCGGCGCCACGATGTCCGCCGAATGGTCGGCGCTGGCCGGGCCGGATGCAGCCGCGATCCTCGAGGCTTTCGAGACGGACTAGCCGACGCAGTCGCGCAAAGACGCGGTCAGCCAGATGACGGCACCGGATCCGGGCTCCGTCGCCCGGGCCCTTTGGGCCCTGAGACGCATCCTGGACGGTCTCTATCTGGCTGGCGGACTGGTGGGGGCCGCGTTCCTGGTCGCGATCCTGGTACTTGTCGTGATGCAGATGGCTGCACGCTGGACAGGCCATGTGTTTCCCGGCGGACCTGACTACGCCGGATACGCGATGGCCGGCGCATCCTTCTTCGCGCTGGCCCATGCCCTCAACCGAGGCGCGCATATTCGCGTGACACTGGTGCTGAACGCCCTGGGACGATGGCGGCATCTGGCAGAAATCTGGTGCTACGGCGTTGCCGCCGTTACCGCCTTCTTCTTTGCCCGCTACGCCGTCAAGACCAACATCTGGTCATATCGGCTGAACGACGTGAGCCAAGGCCAGGACGCGACCCCGCTCTGGATACCCCAGCTCGCCATGTCGGCAGGCGCCTGTCTGTTCGCCCTGGCACTGGCGGACCAGTTCGTCCGCGTGCTGCTCACCCGGCACGGCGGAGTCGAGGACCCCGAACCCGCCGATCGGGGAGGCTGACCCTCTTGTTCGCCCCGGACCTTCCCCGCCGCTTTGCCGTCATGTCAGCTGGCGCGCTGCTGGCGGGCGGGGCCTGGGCCCTTCTGGCTGCGACGGGCGCCGACGACATCTGGCTGAAGACGGCCATTTTCCTTGGCGTGCTGTTCTTTCTGCTGGGTTCCGGCATCTGGATCGGTCTGGCGCTGATGGGCGTTGCCTACGTCGGTATGGCGGCTTTCACCGGCCGCCCGGCCGGCGATGCGATGATCACGACGATCTGGACATCGTCGTCAAGCTGGACTCTCACCGCGCTGCCTCTCTTTATCTGGATGGGAGAAATCCTGTTCCGCACGCGCCTTAGCGAGGACATGTTCAAGGGTCTGGCACCCTGGATGGCGCGGCTTCCCGGCGGCCTGCTGCACACAAACGTCGTGGGCTGCACCATCTTTGCCGCAGTGTCAGGATCATCTGCGGCAACCCTGATGACGGTCGGCAAGATGTCGGTGCCGGAACTGAGGCGCCGCCATTATCCGGAGTTCATGACCATCGGCAGTCTGGCCGGCTCGGCCACACTGGGGCTGATGATTCCACCCTCGCTGACGCTGATCGTCTACGGGGTCACCATCAATGAATCGATATCCAAGCTCTTCATTGCAGGCATCGTGCCGGGTCTGGTGCTGGCGGCGATGTTCATGGGCTACATCGCGGCCTGGCACTTCTTGCGCCGGGATCAGCGGCCGGACCCGGAACCGAAGGCAGCGTTTGCGGAGAAAGTCAGACGGGCCCGCTTCCTGATCCCCGTCGCCATCCTGGTTCTGTCGGTGATCGGCTCAATGTATCTGGGGCTGGCCACCCCGACCGAAGCGGCCGCGATCGGGGTCATCGGCGCCCTCTCGCTCGCGGCGGCGCAGGGCAGCCTCAACTGGACGACGTTCACCCGAAGTCTCATGGGGGCGGTGCGCACCTCGGCAATGGTCGCCTTCATCCTGATGGGCGCCGCGTTCCTGTCTCTCAGCATGGGATTCACCGGTCTGCCGCGGGCGCTGGCCGAGTGGCTCGCCACGCATGAACTCTCGGTGTACACGCTGATCGCGGCGCTGACGGTCTTCTACATCGTGATCGGGTGCTTCCTGGACGGCATTTCGTCGGTGGTGCTGACCATGGCGGTGGTCGAGCCGATGGTGAACATCCCGGCCTTCCAGGAGGTCGGATTCTCGATGATCTGGTTCGGCATCTTCGTCACCGTCGTGATCGAGATGGCCCAGATAACACCCCCGATCGGATTCTATCTCTTCGTGCTCCAGAGCATGACCGACCATCACATGGGTTACATCGCCAAGACCACTCTGCCCATGTTCCTGATCATGGTCCTGATGGTGGGCGTGCTGGTGGCGTGGCCCGAACTGGCTACCTGGCTGCCGGAAACCACCCGCCAGGGCCCAGGCGAGTAACGGGCGGGCGATCCACTCGGCATCGGTCAAGACGATCAGTCAGACTCTCCGGGAGCGCCGCCTTCCCGATGGACCGCTCGGTATGACCCGCCGGAGTGGCGTCACCTCGGGAGTTCCCGCCACATGCAACAGGTCGGTTCACAGGCTGTCCCGACACGTGAGCGGCGGGCGCTGCTGCTCATGTGCCGCACGGGTCAACTGCCGGTTGCGCAACGACCTTCATCGCCCGGTGGCCTGTGTAGCCGGGACATGCGAAAGGGATGTCCGTGGAGTGCGAGTCAGGAATCTCTGTTGCGGTCCCGGCGGGATCTGGCGAGCCGCTTTGCGACCTGCCGTCTTTCCCACTCGTCGCCGAACAGATTGACGATCTCGAACACGCTGAGGCCGTGGACGGCAACGCCGATGCCCCAGCCGAGCGCCGCCCAGAGAAACCAGAGATAGTCCGGGCTGGTGAAGAGGTTGATCACCGCGAGACCGGTTATGACGACGACATACTGGACGGCGTGAATGTAGAAACCCCGGATGTCCCGGACATACTCCATGGCATTCTGTTCCTCTTCGGAGAGATCCGGGATGTCGGCTGCGGTGATCATGTCTCGCTCCTTGCGCAAGGTGGAAAAGTCGGTGTCCAGAACGGCAGCAAGGCACTTGAGCGTCTCGGCACTCGGGGTCGCGCCCCGCTCAATGCGTTGCAGGGTGCGTACGCTGATGCCCGCCATCGATGCGAGTTGCTCCTGGGAGAAACCCCGCTCGAGGCGCAGCTTGCGGACGATCATCGGTGCCACTCCCGCCGTTGCGACAAACCGACATGACTCCCATTACCGTCGAATTCCACGACAGGAACCCGACATTTCCGTGACAGCAGGTGTCGGGAAAGGGTCACCACCGGTCGGGAGCGACCCTTGAGGCGAAGGTTTCGTGGCCCGCAGCAAAGGAACTATTGGTCACCTCCGGGTTGCGGTTGACCAGGGACCGCCCGTAGATCGGATGGGTCATGGAGCGAACCTCATGCTCGATGCGGAACACGGGTTCTCCCGTTCCGGGATCGACGATGTCGAGGAAGCGGTACTGCCAACGGTCGCTTTCCTCGGAGACGAGACCTCGTTCGTCCAGCCAGCGGTGCGGTCCGGAAAAATCGGCCACGTAGATCGCGATATGGTGGCCGTCGTAGTCGGGCAGCTGCACGGCGGATTCGACGAAGCGCAACTCCTGTCCATGCCCGACCTGGGCGTGAGCCACGCCCTCCCGGTCCACCCATGCGCCTGTCTTCCACACCTCGCGGTAGAAGGCTGCAACCGCTTCCGCCGTTCCCTCGGGCACATCGAATGCCACGTAGGCCATGCCGAGCGCTCGTCCGTCTCTCGGCCCGTGAATGCGAATGTGGTTGCCCCAGGGGCAGGTTGTATCGATGTGGCCGCTCTCCCGCTCGCAGGGCATGCCGGCAGATGCGAGACGGGCTCCAAGCGCGCCGAGATCCGGCATGACAAGGCCCGTGCGGCCGCGAAGGCGCTGCGCTTCGCCTGTTGGAAGGTGGAACTGGCTCTGCCCGATGTTGACCCACATGTTGTCCGTGCCGGTCACCAGATAGGGATCTCGGGTGAGACCGAGCGCAGTGATGTAGAAGTCCGTCGCACGCGCCTGGTCCGGCACGCAGACATTGACGTGTTCCAGCGCGACGATGTTGCCGACATCCTCGCCGGCGCGGTCGAATTGCGGCATGGCTCGGTGTTCTTCTCCGCCGGCTGCAGACTCCAGCCTACACGGCGAAACCGGGTCAGACGAGATGCCCAACGGGGCGGTTCAGGAGCGTCCCGAACGACGCCGCGCTCTCCTGGTTGAATCCCCGCCGGACGCACGGTCCACGATCATGACGTCCGGCTGTCTTTCTGGCGCAGATCACGTGCCTGAAGGATGCGGCGCATGCGGGCTGCGAGACCGGGCCGAACGGTCGTGGCGCCCCGGGGGACCCCGGCGACAGAGAATTGCCGAGCCGCTGGAGGCGTTCCGAGCGCTGTCTGCTCCGCAGTCGGACGGGAAAGGTCCCTCGCTCGTATCCGTTGGAGCGGGTGACTCGGAGTCGTTTCCCCTGTATATCGCAGGGAGAGGAAAGCAACGCACTATCCATGCCTATGGTCCGCAGGCATACGTCCTACATTCTTCTTCAGCTGGTGTTGACGACGATCACCATTGCTGCGGTGCTGGTGAGCGTGATCTGGCTCACCCAATCCCTGAGGTTCCTTGACTTCATCATCAACCGCGGCCTCTCGGTCCTCGCTTTCCTTGAAATCACGCTGCTGCTGATGCCGTCGATCCTTCCGGTGACGCTGCCGGTCGCCGTGCTGTGCGCCGTGATCTATACCTTCAACCGGCTGACGATCGACCGTGAACTCGTGGTCATGCGATCTGCCGGGCTCGGTCCCTGGGAGATGGCCCGATCCGTGATCATCCTCGGCGTTCTCGCTGCCGTCCTGGGCTGGCTCTTGACCCTGTGGCTGTCGCCTGCGGGATTCCGGGAGTTCAAGGATGAACAGGCGCATCTCAGAAGCGACTTCCATCACCTGCTTCTGCGCAAGGGAACATTCAATCAGCTCATTCCGAGATTCACGGTCTATTACCGTGATGAGGACAGGGAGGGTCGCTTCCGCGGCATTCTCATCCACGACATCCGCGAACCGGACCGCAAGGTCACCATGCTGGCGCAGTGGGGATCGTTGGTCGCGGAGGACGGAGGCCTGCAGCTGGTGCTGGCCAATGGTACTCGCCAGGAGATCTCCGGTGATGAGCGCTCCTTGCGCATGCTCTACTTTGACAGCTACGCACTCGATCTCGGCCAGCTTTCGGGCGCCCCCCCGTCGCGCAACAGGGAACCCAAGGAACGATATCTCCATGAACTGGTCAGCGGACCGTTTACCGCCATCGACGACAGCAACAGGGGAGAGTTCCTGGCGGAGGCCCACAGGCGTATTGTGCTGCCACTTGCATCTCTCGTCATGGCGCTCATCGGCTTTGCCGCGTTGACCGCCGGAGAATTCGACCGCCGCCACCAGTGGCCGAGGATTGTCAGCGGGCTGGGCCTCGGCCTGCTCTATCTCGGGGTCTCGTTCGCTCTTACGAGCCTTGTAGTCAAGAACACGCTCCTCATCGGCCCCCTTTACGCGCTGCCTGTCATCGCCTTCTGGCTCGCCATCTGGGCGATGACACAGCATCGTTTCGTTCTGCCGTTCTCGACGTCCGGCGCGCTCAGGTCAGGCATGTAGCGTCATGCAGCTTTCGCTTGTCCTTTCGAAGTACATCGCCCGGCGATTCTTCATGTCGGTCATGCTGGTTCTCGTCATCATGGTGTCCGTCACCTTTCTCGTCGACATCGTGAATCTGGGAGGACGGGCTGCCTCGCGGGACAATGCGGATCTGGCCCTGGTGCTGGAGATGGCACTGCTGCGCATCCCCTACTTCATGGTGAAGATACTCCCGTTCTCGGTGCTGTTCGGCACCTTGCTGACCTATGTATGGCTCACCAGAACCCACGAACTGGTCGTCATGCGAGCCACGGGTGTGTCGGTGTGGCAGTTCCTGCTGCCGGCCCTCGCCATCACGATTGCCCTTGGTGTCGCCACCATCACCATCTTCAACCCTGTCGCAGCGGCCCTGATCTCCCGCTTCGAACAGCTCGAGAACCGCAATGTCAGAAGCCAGGCCAACGTTCTCGCGGTCGCGCCGGGCAACATGTGGATCAGGGAAGGCGACGACACGCGCCAGTCCGTGATTCATGCTCACGAGGTGTCCGCCAGCGGCACCGAACTCGAGGATGTCATCATCCTGGTGTTCGGCGAGAACGACCGGTTCATCGAGCGATACGATGCGAAGCGGGCCACCCTCGGCGATCATCACTGGGAAATGGAGGAGGTCCTGATCAGCCGCCCCGACGAGCCCACTGCCAGAGTCGGCGCACTCGAGGTACCGACAGAACTTTCCCTTGATCGGCTGCAGGCTGCCTTTGCCTCGCCCGAGACGATCTCGTTCTGGGATCTTCCCGGATTCATCAAGACCATGGAAAATGCCGGCTTTTCTGCACTGCAGCACCGCATTCACTGGCATGCCGTGCTCGCCTTGCCGCTGTTCCTGGCTTCTATGGTGCTGGTGGCGGCAACATTCGCCCTGCGCCTGACGCGCCAGGGCAACGTTGGCCTCTTCGTCGTCGCCGGACTGGGATTCGGGTTTATCGTTTATGTCTTATCGGATATCTTCATCGCCTACGGCATGTCAGGCAATCTCCCAATTCTGCTTGCCGTGTGGGGACCTGTTGCCATTTTCACGTCGATCGGAAGCACCATGCTGCTCCATACGGAAGACGGATAGATGGTCCGGTCGACCGTCCTGGCGGCCGCCCTCGTGTTTGCGTGTCTCGCCGGCCAGGTGGCAGCGGACACCCATGATACCGATTCGGCTGTCCTGCAGGCTGACGAGATCACACACGACAGTCAGACCGGAATTACCACGGCCCTGGGCTCCGTCACCCTGACCACAAGAGGCTATGTCCTGGAGGCCGACAGTCTCGTCTATGACCGGCCCGGCGACCGCGTCATGGCGTCCGGCAATGTCGTCGTTGTCGACAGCGGGGGGCAGACCCTTCATTCCGACCATATGGAAGTGACCGGAGACCTGCGTGAGGGTGTCATTGAAGGCATCCGGCTGCTGCTCAGCGACGGCGCCAGACTGGCCGCTTCCAGGGCCGAGCGCAGCGATGGCCGAATCACGGTCATGGAGCGTGCCGTCTATAGTCCGTGCGAATTGTGTCCGGACGATCCCGACGCACTCCCGCTCTGGCAATTGAAGGCGAAGAGCGTGACCCATGACGAGGAGGCGCGCGATATCACCTACCGGGACGTGACCCTGGAGGTCTTCGGAATTCCGGTTGCGTACTCGCCCCTCTTTAGTCATCCGGACCCGACCGTGGAACGGCGCACCGGTTTCCTGGTGCCGGATTACGGAAGGAGCAGCACACTCGGCGCCTACGTAAGTGTTCCCTACTACGTCGAACTCTCGCCGGCACGCGACCTCACCGTGACGCCCACCATCACCCGCGACGAAGGGCCCATACTTGCCGCCGAATACCGGGAACTCATGGCCTCTGGCGACGTTATGGTGGATGGCTCCGTCGTCCGCGCCAAAGCCCGCCACAACAGCGCCCACCTCAAGGGAGGGCGTGACACGCGCTGGCATGTCAATGCCAACGGCATCTGGATGGCCGATTCCAGCACGCACATCGGCGCCGACGTTCACCGCGCATCCGACGACTCCTACCTGTCGCGATTCGGAATCTCGGATGAAGACACGCTTGTCTCGGATGCCTTTGTCGAGTACTTCGACGGTCGCTCCTATTCCGCAGCCTCCGGCTATCTCTACCAGGGACTGAGACCGATCGACGATCCTGGCCAGATTCCCCTTGTCGCTCCGCTCGTCACCTACAGTTACCTCACACCTCCGTCGAAGACCGGATCGTCTGCCAGCGTCGACGCCAGCCTTCTCGTCCTGACACGAAGCGACGGCACCGACAGCCGTCGGTTCTCCACCGGGTTCGCCTGGCAGGCTCCCTTCCTGACGGCAGACGGCCAGCACTTCAGGACGCGCCTGTCGATGCGCGGCGATGCCTACCATGCCTCCGATGTTCCCCTGGATGACCGCAAGCAATCCGGATTTGCCAGCAGGTTCATTCCCGAAGCCCTCATCGAATGGCGCTATCCCTTCGCCCGGATGAGCGGCGCCTCTCACCAGTTCTTCGAACCGATGGCGATGGTCGTGTGGAGTCCCAATGGCGGCAATCCCCGGAAGATCCCCAACGAGGACGGGCAGGACTTCGAGTTCGACGAAGTCAACCTCTTCTCGACCAACCGGTTTCCCGGCCTCGACAGGGTCGAGGGTGGGCTGCGGATCAACTACGGACTGCGCCTCGGTCAATACAGCCACGATTTCGGTCGCTACGAACTCTTCCTCGGTCAGGCCTGGCGGGCACGTGACGACAGCACATTCGACGAGAGCCAGGGTCTCTCCGGGCACTTCTCCGACTATGTCGGCCGCCTGCAGATCAATCCCTTCCCCTACTTCGACATGCTTTACCGGTTTCGCATGTCTGACGAGTTCAAGTCCCTCTACCGCTCGGAGCTCGGCGTCAATGTCGGCACCGACGACGCGAATTTCCAAGTCAGCTACGTGCGGCTCGACGAGGAAACCGACCCCGTCATCTACCCCCTCACGGAACGCGCCCAGGTCAACACCAGCGCCATGTTCAGGCTGATCGACAACTGGACTCTCAAGGGAAACTGGCGCGGGGACGTGGAAAAGGGCGACTCCATCGTCTACGGCAGCACCCTTGCCTACCAGGACGAATGCGTGGAGCTGAGCCTGAGCGGAGAAAGGCGGTTCACCCGAACCATGGACTACAGCCCGGAAACTGTAGTCATCTTCAGGATCCGGCTCGCAACGCTGGGTTGAAGTCCCGCTGTCATCTTGATTCACCCGTTCGATTCCAGCACCTTGGCGGCCGTCTGGAGAATGCATGTCAATGAATCGACGTCTTCCATGGTTCCTGCCAATCCGTGTGTTTCTTGCCCTTGTCCTGGCATCCTTCCCGGCACCCTCCTGGACCCAGGAATCACTTGGCATTGCCGTTGTCGTCAACGACGAGGCGATCACAGAAATGGACCTGGCCGGACGCATGTCCCTCGTTCTTGCCCTGTCGGGAATTGATGATGCGCCCGAGAGTCGCCGGCAGCTCCTGCCGCAGGTCACCACGATGCTGATCAACGAGAAACTGCAGATGCAGGAAGGGAGCCGGCTGGGACTCGGCTCGTTTCGCATCGACCGCGACGAGACCTACGGCTTCGTGGAGCGCAGCCTCGGCCTTGGTCCGGGAGAACTCGTCATCTTCATGGAAGAGCGTGGCCTGAGCCTGGATTCGCTCGACGACCAGCTGACCGCGGAGATTGTCTGGGGTGAACTCGTCAGGTCCCGGCAGAGCCAGCGGCCGATCTTCGAGGCGGAGGTGGAAGAGGAGTACCAGCGCATGATCGCTGCCGCACACGAACCCCACTACCTGCTCGCCGAGATCGTCCTCTCCGTGAACAATCCGGAGGAAGATACACGTGTGAGGGAGGACATCGAACGGCTCTCCGATGCCCTGCGTTCGGGAGGCCGGTTCAGCATCCTTGCCCAGCAATTCTCGCAGAGCGCCAGTTCCAGAAGTGGCGGCGATCTCGGCTGGATCGCTCACAGCCAGCTCTCCGAGGAACTCGCCGAGGTTGTTCCCAAACTGTCTGTCGGTCACCTGTCACCACCGATCCGCACGCTCGGCGGCTACACCCTGATCCTGATGCGCGAGATCCGTCCGGGCTACCAGGTCAGTGATGCAGACATCGAGGTCACCATCCGTCAGGCAGTCTTTGCGGTGGACGAAGACGGCGCAGACGCCGTGGAGAGGGTATCGAACGCCGTTTTCTCGCTCTCTTCGTGCGAGGATCTCGACTCACTCGCTGCGGTCGATGGCGGCCCGAAGGTGAGCAATGCGGTGACGGCAAGACTGACCGACCTCCAGGACGACGTGCGCCGCCAGGTGGAAGACCTGGAACCGGGAACCGCCGGCAGTCCGGTTGCCGGCGCCGGCGAAGTGCGCGTCATGATGGTGTGCGAACGGGTCGAGCACGGCCTGCCGACACCCAGCGATGCCCGCAACGCGCTGGAGGCGCGTCAGCACGACACCATTGCGAGGAGTTATCTTCGCGACCTCAGACGCCAGGCGTTCGTCGACATCCGCATCCAGGAAGCACGTTGAACCCACTCGACGACCTTCCCTGTCTGAGGGACGTCGCGGATGCATTCTCTCTCAGGGCGCGCAAGTCACTGGGACAGAATTTCCTGTTTGATGAAAACGTGCTCGACCGCATCGCCCGCAGTGCTGGCGACCTGGAAGGCGCCGTTGTCGTCGAGATCGGCCCGGGGCCGGGCGGCCTGACGCGGGCCGTGCTGAGAGCCGGGGCAGGCCGGGTCCTTGCCATCGAGATGGACCCGCGATGCTGCGCTGCCCTTTCCGGTCTTCGTGACGCCGCTGCGGGCAGACTCGCCATCCACGAAGGCGATGCCCTGGAATGCGACCTTCGCCGGATCCTGGAGCCGGGGGTCGTGGTCATGGGCAATCTCCCCTTCAACAGTTCGACGCGGCTTGCCATGCGCCTGATCGAGCATCGCCATCTGATCGATCGCATGATCCTGATGTTCCAGAAGGAGGTGGCCGAACGGCTTGTCGCAGAGCCGGGATCCCGTCAGTACGGCAGGTTGAGTGTCCTCGTACAGTGGTTGTGCCGGGTCGAATGGTGTTTCGGTATTGCGTCGGCCTCCTTCGTCCCGGCGCCGAAGGTACGTGCGGCGGTAGTCCGCATCACGCCACGCGATACCCCTCTTTCACCAGCCCTCGAACCGGTACTGCGCACACTGACGCAAGCGGGCTTCGGCCAGCGTCGAAAGGTGCTGCGCAACGCTCTCGCTGCCGTCTCGAGAGATCCACAGGATCTGCTTCTCTCCGCCGGCGTGGACCCCCGGGCCCGGGCCGAAGACGTCGACATCGCCTCGTGGTGTGCCCTGGCAAGGGAGCACGTGAAGCGCGCGGCCACCGGATGATGACCCGCCCAGCGGCAACACAGAGGGCAGCGATCCGGTGACAGCGGATAGAGCGCCATCGGCGTCCTCATCGAAGCGCGGCGGTCGAGTCACGCCGATGATGGAGCAGTACTGGCGAATCAAGGGAGAGCACAGGGGGGAGCTCCTTCTCTTCCGCATGGGGGATTTCTACGAGCTCTTCTTCGACGATGCCGTAGCCGCAGCCGGTGCTCTCGACATCGCACTGACCACTCGCGGTCAGCACCAGGGCAAGGATGTTCCGATGTGTGGCGTGCCAGTGGTCTCCGCCGACAGCTATCTCGAACGGCTCATTCACAAGGGTCACCGGGTAGCGGTCTGCGAGCAGGTGGAAAACCCCGCCGAAGCACGAAAGCGCGGCAGCAGTGCCATCGTGAAGCGGGATGTCATCCGCATTGTCACACCCGGAACACTCGTCGAGGACACGCTTCTCGATGCCCGTTCCACCAATCACCTGGCGGCTCTGGCCCAGGCAGGCGCCACCACCGCGGTTGCCTGGATCGAGATGTCGACAGGAAGCTTCACCGTCACGGACATCGCGGTGGAGGACCTCAACGCCCTCCTGGAGAGTGTCGCGCCGGCCGAACTCGTGGTAGCGGAACGGATCGGCAGTGATTCCGCTCTCCGGGATGTGCTGGCGCCGTGGGGCGAGCGGTTGGTCAGGGAACCCGACAGCAGGTTCGACAGCCGCACCGGAGAGAGGCGTTTGCGCGACCTCTACGCAGTCGCCTCACTGGACGGTTTCGGCTCCTTCACGCGGGCCGAACTGGCGGCCATGGGCGGGCTGCTGGGTTATGTCGAAATGACCCAGAAAGGCCGCTTTCCCAGACTGTCGCCACCGGTGCGCCAGGTGGCAGGACAGTCCATGCTGATCGACCAGGCCACGCGACGCAATCTGGAGCTGATGCGCACACTCGACGGTCATCGCCAGGGGAGCCTCCTTGGCATCATGGACCGCACCGTGACGGGCGCCGGCGCACGCCTGCTCGGACAGAGACTGACTGCGCCGTTGACGGACACAGGCGCCATCGCCAGGCGTCTGGATGCTGTCCAGATACTCATCGAATATCCGGAACTGCGTAGCGGCATCAGGATCACCCTCGCGCAGACACCCGATCTCGAAAGGGCCCTGGCACGCCTGGCACTTTCACGAGGCAGCCCCCGCGACCTTGCAGCCATACGTGATGGCCTGATGGCAGCCAGCAGTCTTGCTGACCAACTGCAGCGCCATCATGACCTGCCCAGGGAACTCGCCGAAGCGGGGAATGCCATCGAGGCTCTCCCTCCACTCGCCGGCGACCTGGCCTGCCTTCTCGTCGACAATCCGCCTCCACTTGCCCGCGATGGCGGCTTCGTGCGCGCCGGCTACAGCCAGGACCTCGACCAGGCGAGAGAGTTGCGCGACAACAGCCGGCAACTGGTGGCCGGACTCCAGGGGACCTACCAGAAGGAAACCGGCGTCACCTCCCTGAAGATCCGCCACAACAATGTCCTGGGATACTACGTCGAAGTCACCCGCAACCATGCGGCACGTCTTGCCGAAGAGACGTTCATCCATCGCCAGACTATGGCGAACGCGATGCGCTACACGACTGTCGAACTGGGGGACCTCGAGAAGGAGATGTCCCGCGCTGCCGATCGTGCCATCGCCCTCGAACTCGATGCCTTTCACAGGGCCACGGCCGACGTGCTGGCCGTAGCGTCCTCCATTGCTGCGGCGGCCAGGGCGGTCGCCGTCATCGATGTGGCTGTGGCGCTCGCGGACCTTGCCGTTGAACGTCATTATACCCGTCCGACGGTGACAGCGGATGTCGACTTCACGATCGAGGGCGGACGCCATCCCGTGGTCGAGGTCCTGGCCAGCGAATCGATGGAGTTTGTCGCCAACGGCTGCGCTCTCGAGGATGACGCCCGCCTGTGGCTGCTCACCGGACCCAACATGGCCGGAAAATCGACGTTCCTGCGCCAGAATGCGCTGATCGCCGTCATGGCCCAGGCCGGGAGTTACGTGCCTGCGGACGCCGCCAGACTTGGTGTCGTGGACCGGCTGTTCAGCCGCGTCGGCGCTGCCGACGACCTTGCCCGGGGACGATCGACCTTCATGGTGGAAATGGTCGAAACTGCGGCGATCCTCAACCAGGCGGGAGAACGCTCCCTCGTCATACTCGATGAAATCGGTCGCGGAACGGCGACGTTCGACGGCCTTTCCATCGCCTGGGCAGTTCTCGAGCACCTCCATGATGTGAACCGGTGCCGGGCGCTGTTCGCCACCCACTATCATGAACTGGCAACTCTCGCGGCAACATTGACGGCACTGAGACCGCACTCCATGAGGGTGAAGGAATGGAAGAACGAAATCGTGTTTCTCTACGAGGTGGAGCGTGGCGCAGCGAACCGGAGCTACGGCATCCATGTCGCCCGCCTTGCCGGTCTTCCACAGGCGGTCATCGAACGTGCAAAGGAAGTGCTCGAGACCATCGAATCGGGTGATGGCGCAACCTCCCTGGCACGACTCGCCGATGATCTTCCCCTGTTCGAGGTGGCGCAGAGACAGGTGCGGAATGTTGCGCCGGTCTCCGGCCTCAGACAGGCTGTCGATGATGTCGTGCCCGATCAGCTCACGCCGCGCCAGGCACTCGATCTGGTCTACCGGCTGAAGGATCTGGCGGAGGAGGAGGATGACTGATCACCGGGGAAGGCCCGTACCCGGCAGCCTCGTAAACCGGCAGCGTCTGCGCCGGACGCTCTCCGCCCTGCCGGCCTCGAATGAGGGTCTGGAAGGCGTGCTGCGCCACGCGCTCGATGGCGGTCTGGCGCGGCTGCGCCGCCACCTCGACAGAGGAGCATCCGGGATCGCGCTTGTCACCTCGATGAGCCGGCTTGTCGACACGGTGCTGAAGGAACTGTTTGCCCATGTCCTGAAGGGAGAGAGTGGCGGTGATCATGGCCGCATGGCCCTCATCGCCGTCGGTGGCTATGGACGTGGTGAACTTGCGCCACACTCCGATCTCGATCTCCTCTTCCTGCTTGCCGGGCCTGCGACAACGCATCAGGAAGCAGTGATCAGCCGCGTGCTCTATTGCCTGTGGGATCTAGGTCTCAAGGTCGGCCACGCGACACGAACCCTTGACGAGGCCATCGACAGTGCCCGCAGCGACATGACCATCCGTACCGCGGTTCTGGAAGCCCGTCTGCTTGCCGGTGACCGGAATCTCTTCCGGACGTTTCGCCGCCGCTTCCAGCGATCGGTTGTAACCGGCAGTGACGCGGCCTTCGTGCGCGCCAAGATCGAGGAGCGTGACCGGCGGCATCTCAAGACAGGCGACTCGCGCTATGTCCTGGAACCTGATGTCAAGGAAGGAAAGGGGGGACTGAGAGACCTCCATGTCCTCGTGTGGATTGCCAGGTATCTCTACCCCATTGCCCGCATCGAAGATCTGGTGCCGCGCGGGGTTCTGAGCCGAGCCGAACTCTCGAGATTCCGCCGCGCGGCGGATTTTCTCAACCGGGTCAGGTGCCACCTCCACTTCCTTTCCGGCCGGGCCGAGGAGCGGCTGACGTTCGATCTGCAGACGGACATTGCCCGCCGCATGGGCTTTTCCGATGCGCGAAACCAGCAGGCTGTCGAACGCTTCATGAAGCGCTACTTCCTTGCCACCCGGGAGGTCGGCGGACTGTCCCGCATCTTTGCCGCCGTCGTCGCCGAACA
The DNA here is from genome assembly GCA_022823765.1 of Alphaproteobacteria bacterium. Lineage (GTDB taxonomy): Bacteria > Pseudomonadota > Alphaproteobacteria > SP197 > SP197 > SP197. The sequence goes on from JAJEHK010000248.1 coordinate 25,164, forward strand.
GCATGGCGGCCAGCCGCGCTCCAGGTACGTTTCGGATGCAGCAGAAATCGTCGGGTTCCCGGTCTCAGGAGGCATGATCTCGATCCGCAATCGCCGGCATTTCGAGGAATCGCCCGGCGACCTCGTACGCATGTTCCACGTCTCCCAGGACCGGCGCATCGACATCCATCCCCGGGCCCTGTGGCTGATGACCCAGAGTCTCGCGAGAATCGACGACAGGCTGCGTCATGACGCTCATGCCAACGGCCAGTTCATGGACATCCTGACTGCCAGGGATGACCCCCTTGGAACACTCCATGCGATGAACGAAGCCGGTGTGATGGGCCGATTCCTGCCGGATTTCGGACGTGTCGTCGCCCAGATGCAACACGACATGTACCACGTCTACACCGTCGATGAGCACTCCATCCGGGCCGTCGGGATCCTCGCCGCCATTGAACGCGGCGAAATCGTCGATGAATTGCCCCTGGCAACAGAAGTCTTTCCACTGATCCTGCAGCGCCGCGTTCTCTACCTTGCCGTACTCCTCCACGACATCGCCAAGGGGCGCGGCGGGGATCACTCAGAACTTGGCGCCGGAATCGCCAACCACCTGGCGCCGCGTCTCGGTTTCACCGCAGAGGAGACCGAGACCGTTTCCTGGCTCGTGCGCCATCACCTGATCATGTCCAACACGGCCTTTCGCCGTGACCTTGAGGAACCACACACGATTGACAGCTTCGCCCGGATCGTCCAGTCGGTCGAGCGCCTGCGGCTGCTGCTGGTCCTGACGGTCGCCGATATCCGCGCTGTCGGACCAAGGGTCTGGAACAACTGGAAGGGCGACCTCCTGAGGGAACTCTACTACCGGGCCGAGGAGGTGATCTCCGGCGGTCATGGCGCCGCCATTGCCAAACAGGCACGGGTCGAAGCTCGCATGCACCGTCTCAGGGAAGCGCTGGAGAACTGGCCATCCGCCATGATCGACGATCATGTCGCCCGTCTCGTAACACCCTACTGGCTTGCCTTCGACAGTGCCGCTCACGTGCGGCATGCCGAATTGATGCGCCCCGGCCCCAACGGTGACGTGACCGTGGCGACCGAGATTGACGATGCCCGGGATATCACGGAGGTGACCGTCTTCGCACCGGACCGTCCCGGGTTGTTCGCGGAGATCGCCGGCGCCATTGCAGTGGCCGGCGCCAGCATTGTCGATGCCCGAATCTTCACCACCCTTGACGGCATGGCGCTCGATGCCTTCCGGGTGCAGGACGAACACCAGTCGGCGTTCAGGGACAGGAGACGCCTGGACCGCCTGCGCGACACCATCCGGCGCACACTCACCGGGGACCTCGATCTCGCCGGCGAAATCGACCGCCGCCGCAAGGGTTGGCACAACGGCCCGGTTCTTGCGGTCCTGCCGCGTGTACTGGTGGACAACAGGGGTTCAACCCGCCACACGCTTGTCGAGATCACGGCGCGCGACAGGCGGGGCCTGCTCTCGGATCTTGCTCACGCCGTGGCTGAACTCCACCTGTCGATTGTAACCGCACGCATCGCCACCTTCGGAGAGCGGGCGGTCGACGCCTTCTATCTGTGCGACCGCGATGGCGGCAAGATCACCTCAGACGCGAGGCTCGACAATTTGCGAACTCACCTGATCCACACGATCGAAGCGGGCGATCCGGCACAGGCGAAGATGCATTGACGACGCCTCCCGGCGGGGCGATGCGGCCGGGATGGCATCGGCGCATCTGGAAGACCGCCATACCCATCATGGTGTCGAATCTGGCACTACCCATCGTTGGCATGGTGGACACCGCCATAGCCGGACACCTGCCAGGACCGGAGTATCTCGGCGGTGTCGGCGTGGCCGCTCTCATTTTCAGCTTTACCTTCTGGACATTCGGATTCCTGCGTCTGTCGACCACCGGCTACATGGCCCAGGCCTTCGGACGCGGTGATCGAAAGGAACTGAAGGCGATCGTCATCCGTGCCGGCGTGATCGCCCTTGTGATCGCCTTAGCGCTCATTGTCCTCCAGAACCCCTTGCGCTGGCTGGCGCTGGACCTTGTCGAGGCCGGACCCCTGGTGTCACACCAGGCGGCACTCTACTTCGATGTGCGAATATGGGCAGCGCCCGCCGTGATGGGCAACTTCATCATTGCGGGTGCTCTGATCGGGCTCCAGAGAACCGGTCTGGCGCTGGTCGTACAGGCCGTCATCGCAACACTCAACGTGGCCCTCGACATCCTTTTCGTTCCCGTCCTCGGCTGGGGAGTGGAGGGCCTGGCGGCAGCCACCGCCATTGCCGAGGCCACGGGCCTTGCAACCGGTCTCGCGGCGCTCGTTCGCGCCCTGCCGGAGGGGCGGGAACCCTGGCCCTTTGGCGCTGCCCGAATTCTGAAACCCTATCGGCCGCTTCTGGCGCTCAACCGCGATCTTCTGATTCGCACACTCCTTCTCAACGTCGCGTTTGGCGTCTTCATCAGCCTTTCGGCACGGATCAGCGACACCACCCTGGCGGCCAACGAAATCCTCTTGATGTTCCTCACCTTCGCCGCCTTTGCCCTGGACGGCTTCGCCAACGCCTGCGAAGCCATCGTCGGCGAAGCCTGCGGCCGCAGGGACCCCCGGATGCTCGAAGAGGCCGTGAAGGTGACCTTCCTGTGGTCGGGACTCACAGCGGTGGTCGTCTGCATCGGTTATGCCCTTGGCGGAGATCTCCTGGTCCTTCTTTTCACCGACATTCCCGAGGTGAGGGCCGAGGCCCTCGCCCATGTGCACTACGCGGTCCTCATGCCCGTGATCGGGGTGTGGTCCTTCCAGCTCGACGGCATCTTCACGGGCGCCGCCCGGGGCCGCGACATCAGGAACGCGATGATCCTGGCGGTCTTCATCTACCTGCCGGTGATCTATCTGCTGCACGCCGGGTTCGGCAATGACGGCCTGTGGATTGGCCTCGCTCTCCTGTTCGCCGTCCGGGCCCTCGCCCTCATGCGTCACTACCCCGGCCTCGTCCGTGACGTCGCACCGGCTCCGTGACACGCCCGATCCGGTTCCGGCGACCATGATCCCCTGTTAGGGTGGCGTCGTTTGCGACGCAGCAAGGTGACCCTCCATGGTGGACAAGAGCTCCCTGCCCGTCATCGGCATTCCCTGTGACGTGCGCACGATCGACATCCACCCGTTTCATGCGGTGGGTGAGAAGTACATCGATGCCGTCGCCCACGGCGCCGGGGCGATTCCGATGCTGATCCCCTGCTTCGGCCGAGGCGGCGACC
>JAJEHK010000030.1 GCA_022823765.1 Alphaproteobacteria bacterium
CCGGGTGTCGGAGAGAACCTTCAGGATCATCCGATCATCTATATGAAATGCCGTGTCGACCAACCCGTCTCCATGAGCCGCTACATGAAGCCGCACATGATGGCCTATACCGGTCTTCGATGGTTGGCGACGCACACCGGACCCGGAGCCACAAACAATGTCGAAACCTGCGCGTGGCTGCGTACGGAACCCTTGCTCTCCCACCCCGACATGCTGATCCAGTTCCTGCCCGTCCTTCTCACCCACGAGGGCGAAGTCCTGCCCGGGAGTCATGGATTCACCTATTGCCTGGGTCCGACGCGTGTCGATGGCCGTGGCTGGGTCCGGCTGCGAAGCGCCAGACCAGACGATCCTCCCCGCATTGTCTCGAACTTTCTTTCGACGACCGCGGACCTCGAGCGCATGAAACGGTCCCTCGACATCAGCCGCGACATTGTCTCCCGTCCGGCCCATCGGGCTCATCGTCCGCAGGAAGTCGATCCCGGCCCGGATGTCCGTTCGCACGGAGACATCGAGGCCTATCTCCGCGACAACGTGGCCGGCGACTTTCACCTGGCAGGGACCTGCAGGATGGGTCATGACGCCATGGCCGTGGTCGATCCCAAACTCAAGGTTCACGGCATCGAGGGACTGCGCGTGGTCGATGCCTCCGTCATGCCGAGCATCGTCAACGCCAATACCAATGCCACCTCCATCATGATCGGAGAAAAGGCTGCCGACATGATTCTCGATCGCTCACCGCCGCCACCGGCCGACGTTCCCCTGCCCCGGGAAGAAACGTGAGCGACAATAACTCGCCTGCCGTCGAGGACGTTCGACACCTTGACATGTTGGCCGGCTCTTCCCTAGTGTCCCGTCGACTTGCCGGAGCGGGTGAACCATGGCCAAGCCGACCACCATTCTCGTGAAACTCGAGAGCACAGCCGACACGGGCTACTATTACGTGACCAAGAAAAACCCGCGCACGCAGACGGAGAAACTCTCCTTCCGCAAGTACGACCCCGTGGCACGCAAGCATGTGGTGTTCAAGGAGGCTCGACTGAAGTAGGCGCGGTATTGCTTCTTGATGCGGATGCAGGATGAACTGAACGCTCTCGGCATCGATCCCGATCGCCCTCTTCTCATCAGTGACGCCGACGAGGTGCTCTTTGCCTTCATGGAAGGCTTCGAGAGTTTCCTGAACAGCCGTGGTCTGAGTTTCTCGTGGGCCTCCTTCCAGCTCAACGGCAACATCATCGACGATCGTACGGGCGAGGCCGTGGAGGCGGTGGCAGTCAGGTCACTCATCTACTCCTTCTTCGAGAACCATACACGGACCATTGCGGCCGTTGACGGGGCAGCGGAGTCCCTGCAGCACCTGGGCCGCCACTTGCAGATCGTCGTTCTCAGCAACATCTGGCCGGAGTTCCGCGACGCGAGGGCTCATGCCCTCAGGAGCCAGGGCATGCCCTACCCCATCATCGCCAACCGCGGCTCCAAGGCGCCGGCCGTCGCACACCTTGCCTCACTGACATGCGGGCCCGTCTTCTTCGTCGACGACATTCCGGCACATCACCGGGATGTCGCAAACCTCGCCGGGGATGTCGTCCGTATCCACTATGTGGCCAACAGGCGGTTGGCTGGCCTCCTTGAACCCGCAGAGTACTGCCATCACCATGCCTGTGACTGGTCCGGCATCAGTTCCTACATCGAGGGTTGTCTGGGCATGACCTCCTCGTGATTCCTCCTCTCTCCCTGGCAAAATCGATGGAGAGAGTGGTCATTTCAGTCCTGTCACGGTCACCCATGTCGGCTGATCCCGGCAACACGCTTCGAGGTGATCGCAGAACGAAGAGAACAGTCTGGAGGCGTTGGCCGGGCGGCGAACCGGGCGGGCTCCCCTGTGATCGCGCTCTACGACACGATTGGAATTGGCTATCGCCGCCTGCGTCGGCCGGATCCGAGAATTGCCACATCCATCCATGCCCTTCTTGCTGAGGCACGCACGGTCGTGAATGTGGGCGCCGGCACCGGCTCGTACGAACCGGCTGACCTCATGGTGACTGCGGTGGAACCGTCCGCAGCCATGATCCGTCAACGGCCACGGGATACGGCGATGGTCGTCCAGGGCCGCGCCGAAGACCTGCCGTTCGGGGACGGAGCTTTTGATGCCTCGATGGCCATCCTCACCGTTCACCACTGGAGTGACGCCCGCAAGGGGTTGCGGGAGATGCGACGGGTGACGCGCGACAGGATCGTCGTCCTCACCTTCGATCCCCTGATGTCGAACTTCTGGTTGCTGGACTACCTGCCATCCCTGGCAAGCCTGGACAGTCAGCAAATGCCCACCATGAACGATTTCGAGGCGGTACTCGGTCCGGTCGAGAGGATCGCGGTTCCCATTCCCCATGATTGCATCGATGGCATGCTCTGCGCCTACTGGCGGCGGCCTTCCGCCTATCTCGATCCGGATGTCCGCCGTTCGATCTCGTCATTCTGGAAGATCGGGGATGTCACCGAACCGCTGCAACGCCTGGAAGACGATCTCCGTAGCGGTGCCTGGGAACACCAGTACTCCCGGTTTCTCAAGAGAGAAGCCTTTGACTTCGGCTATCACCTTGTCGTGACACGGTAGCGCCTGTAGAGAACCTTCCTTCGACGATGAGCGCGAACCGACTGTCGTCCCCGACGCCAATTCAGAGGGCGATCGTCTTGCGATCAGCAGTCGCCAGGGGGAAGTTCGGTCAGTTCTTGGAGCGTCAGCGTCGTGACTGTCGTCTCATCTTCGTAGCGGATGGCGTTGATCACGCCATCGTCACGTACACTGGCCGTGACCTCAAGATCCGGCCCGATATCTTCCGGATCCGTGAAGATCGAGACCTTCATGGTCCAGGTTGCATGGCCATCACTCTCCTCGACCGACTGGATAAAGGTCGTGTACTCGCTCGCTGTAGCCCCTTCCATTCCATCGAAGACGACGTGGTTCATGAACCTCTCGCCGGTTGCGGCGCGCTCGAGAACATCGATGGTGAAACGCATCGGGAACACGGCGCCAACCGGCAGGCTTCCGGTGAGCGTTTCGGGTTCGTCGATCACGATCCGTCCCGGCTCGTCGGCTTCGTTCACCACAGCCTCGCCGGATGAGAGCTCTGCTCCAGCCGGTCCTTCGAATTCGTTCTGGTAGCGAAACCACGACCCGTCCTTGGCCTCGAAACTCACCTGGCTGCTTGCAAACGCCGGCGCACCGTCTCCGCTGCCAATACGGATCAGCGAGATTTCAGTGAACAGCCAGGTCTCGCAGTGATCCTCGGTTCTCCATTCGACGAATCCCTCCCCGGCTCTAGTCTCCGGATCACCTCGGAGAATCTGAACGCTGGCAAGATACGAAGCCTGATGAGGCACCATGTCAAGCGCATGGACCCCACCCGTCATCGAGGCCAGCAACAACAGGGTGACGAATGTTTTGCGATTGGCCCGGGATTTCATTATGGACGTTTCTTTCGGCCTCCAATCTATTTGAGAGTCAGGAACAACCATGTCAAGCGCAGACACCAGCCCCTCGGTCTATGTCACCCGCCGACTCCCCGACGCGGTCGAGGAACGCCTCAAGCGCGACTTTCAACCCATTCTCAACGCCGACGATCACCTTCCATCTGCTGACGAGGTGGTCGATGGATGTCGCGAGGCTGACGCGCTCGTTCCCTGCCCTACGGACAGGATCACGTCGGACGTCATCAATCGGCTCGCTGACGGCATCAAGATCATTGCGTCGTTCTCGGTGGGCTATGAGCACATCGACATCGACGCTGCGGCCGGGCGCGGCATTGTCGTCACCAATACGCCGGACGTTCTCACCGATGCCACCGCCGACATCGCCATGTTGCTGATCCTCGGCGCCGCACGGCGGGTGCACGAAGGTCAGAGGATGATCTACGAGAAGACGTGGGGCGCCTGGGCGCCGACCGCGATGCGGGGTGTCCACGTCACCGGCGCCAGGGTGGGCATTCTCGGAATGGGCCGTATCGGCCAGGCGCTCGCCAGACGGGTTGGTGGTTTCGGCATGGAGGTGCATTACCACAACCGTTCACGGCTGGCAGTCGAACAGGAAGCGGGTGCTCGCTTTCACGACAACCTGGAGAGTCTGCTGGCCGTCAGCGACATTCTGTCGATCCACTGTCCATCTACGCCGGAGACCCTGCGCATCATCAATGAGGAAAGCCTCCGGCTGCTGCCCGATGGCGCCATTGTCGTCAATACGGCACGTGGCAATGTCGTTGACGATGACGCCCTGATCGCCGCCCTTTCCTGCGGCAAGCTCTTTTCCGCCGGACTCGACGTGTTCGACGGAGAGCCCGAGATCCACCCGGGCTACCGCGACCTCGACAATGTGTTTCTTCTGCCACATCTCGGCAGTGCCACGATGCCGACCCGGGACGCAATGGGGTTTCGCGCACTCGACAATCTCGATGCCTTCTTTGCCGGCCAGGAGCCGCCCGACAGAGTCGCCTGACGCGCCGGCCGGCAGATGTCATGGTCCTGCGGTGTAGGTCTCCATCGCCTCCACCACCCTGTCGGCGAAGAGTCGCTGTTCGACGCGCCTCACGACGCTGAGCGGTCCGTCCTCCCTGCCGAACACGGTACGTCCGAGGTTGTCGGTGTCGTTCCAGACCACGTCAACCGAACACGCCTCGAGTGAATAGAGTTCAGGCCAGGCCAGCAGCCCCGTCACCGTGACATCGTGAAGCGCCACCGGTGATTCCCGCCACATGGCAGCGACGGCCCTGCCCGGTTCCCCATAGCCTTCCATGCCGTCGAACCAGTCCTGCGGCGGCAGGATCCCACGGGTGACGTCCAGTGGAACGATGGTTGCCGGCACGGTGCCCGCGAGCACGATCCGGGCAGCATGGGGGTCGGCAAAGATATTGAACTCGGCGTTCCTTGTGACATTGCCTCCTTTCCGGGCACCTCCCATGACCACAAGCTGTCCGATCGCCGGCACCAGATCCGGCCGCAGGGAAATCAGCAGGGCGATGTTGGTCAAGGGACCGATCGCCGCAATCGTGAGTGGTGTGGAGGCCTCCTCCAGAAAACCGGCAAGGGCCTCGACGGCATGGAAATCCTCAACCGGGTGCTCTGCATCAGGCAGGCCCGATCCCCCCAGTCCGTCGGTGCCGTGAACGTCGGCAGCTGTCACGGCTTGCCGCAGGAGTGGCCGGGCACAACCGGGGTAGACCGGTATGTCGTGGCGCCCTGCAGCTTCCACTATGCGTCGCGCATTGCGGCTGGTGTGTTCGACCGGGACGTTTCCGGCGACGGTGGTGATGCCTAGGACATCGATGACCTGCGGCAAGGCCAGGGCGACGAAGAGTGCCAGTGAGTCGTCCTTGCCGGGATCACAGTCGAAGATGACGGGAAGCGGTTCCACTCCAGCGCCTGGACGTGAAGATCAGGGGGACTATCTTGCATCCGCCGCCGTGGCGAGGCAAACCATGTCACCCAACATCCGGAACGACAATGCCATGATCGTGCCTGAGAACGTCACATGGACCTGGCCTACGGAAATCCGTTTCGGCCCCGGGCGGATTGCAGAACTCGCGGATGCCTGCCACGCAGTAGGTATGGCACGGCCCCTCCTCGTGACGGATCCGGGTCTTGCCGGCCTCGACATGGTCACCCGGGCCCTTGGCGACGTCCGGGCGGCAGGACTCCAGGCGGACCTCTTCTGCGACATCAGTCCCAACCCGTCCGGCTCCGATGTCACCAGAGGAATCGGGCGTTTGCGTTCGGGGAACCATGACGGCGTCATCGCCCTCGGCGGTGGCAGCGCCATGGATGCCGGCAAGACCATCGCCTTCATGGCCGGACAGACGCTTGACATGTTCACCTTCGAAGACAGGGGCGACAACTGGACGCACGCCAACCATGACGCCATTTTGCCGATTATCGCCGTTCCAACCACCGCCGGAACGGGATCCGAGGTGGGGCGTGCGTCTGTCGTCATCGACGAGGCCGAACGCACCAAGAAGATCCTGTTTCACCCCCGGATGCTGCCTGGCATCGTCATCGAGGACCCCCGGCTCAGTGTCGGGCTGCCACCCACCATCACCGCGTGGACCGGCATGGACGCGTTGGCCCACTGCCTTGAGGCCTTCAGCGCGCCCGGCTACCATCCTATGGCCGATGGGGTCGCCCTCGAGGGCATGCGTCTGGTGAAGGAGTGGTTGCCTGTCGCGGTCGATGATGGCGCCAACCTCGAGGCCCGGGGGAACATGCTGGTGGCCGCCACCATGGGAGCCACTGCCTTCCAGAAGGGACTCGGCGCCATTCATTCCCTGTCACACCCTGTCGGCGTGCTCTTCGACACCCATCATGGCCGGACCAATGCCATCGTCATGCCCTATGTCATCGCCTTCAACAGCGAAGTCGTGGACGCACGATATCGGGACCTCTCGCGCTGGCTCGGCCTTGGGAACGGTGGAGTTGACGCCATGCTGGACTGGGTCCTCGACCTGCGCCGCACCATCGGCATCGAGCATACCCTGGGTGAGATCG
>JAJEHK010000171.1 GCA_022823765.1 Alphaproteobacteria bacterium
AGGTCGACACCACCAACATCCTGTTCATCTGCGGTGGCGCCTTTTCAGGACTCGACAAGATCATCACCGCTCGTGGAAAGCCGACCGCCATAGGATTTGGCGCCGACCTGCGTACGCCCGAAGAACGCCAGCTGGGGGCCATCCTGCGGGACGTGGAGCCCGAGGACCTGCTCAAGTACGGACTGATTCCGGAATTTGTCGGCCGGCTTCCGGTCATTGCCACTCTCGATGAACCGGACGAAGAGACGCTGGTGAAGATTCTCTGCGAGCCTCGCAACGCCTTGGTGAAGCAGTATCAGAAGCTCTTCGAGATGGACAACATCGAGCTCGACTTCACTGATGACGCCCTGCGTTCGGTGGCGCGCAAGGCGATTGCCCGCAAGACCGGGGCACGGGGTCTGCGCTCCATACTCGAGGCCATACTGCTTGATACCATGTACGAATTGCCAGGTATGGAGAACGTCCAGAATGTTGTCGTGAACAGCGAAACCGTGGAGCGCGGTTCCGCACCCATGCTCATCTATGGCGATCGGGAGGGCGAGGCGACGCCGGTATCGTGATCTCCCGGAACTGCTGCCCGGGAGAACTGGCCCTTGATTGGGCGCCCTCTCGTAGCCACTTTCCCAGATTGAGCCCAGACCGGAGATCGTGTCCTCATGAGTGAATCCCAGTATCCGGTGCTGCCGTTGCGGGACATCGTTGTCTTTCCGAGTATGGTGGTGCCGCTCTTCGTCGGTCGCCAGAAGTCCGTGCGGGCGCTGCAGGAAGTCATGTCGGGGGACAGGCAGATACTCCTGGTCGCCCAAAAGGATGGCTCCCAGGACGATCCGGACCCCGGTGACCTCTACGGTGTCGGAACGGTGTCGACCGTGCTGCAGCTCCTCAAGCTTCCCGATGACACCGTCAAGGTGCTCGTGGAGGGGTCACACCGTGCGGCAATCACCGGTTTCCTGGAGGATGAACAGTGCATCAGGGCCGCGGTTTCTCCCTTTGAGGAGAGCGCATCCGACGAGGGTGAACAACTGGCTCTCGCCCGTGCCGTGACAGCACTCTTTGCAGACTACGTCAAGCTCGCCAAGAAAATCCCTCCCGAGGTGGTGACCTCCCTGGAGCAGATCGAATCTCCGGCGAAACTGGTCGATACAGTCGCCTCCCATCTCACCATCAGGATCGCCGACAAGCAGGAGCTTCTCGAGGCCGAATCGGTGGCCCGGCGCCTGGAACGAGTCTATGCCCTCATCGAGGGCGAGATTTCCGTGCGCAAGGTGGAAAAGAAGATCCGCGGGCGCGTCAAGCAGCAGATGGAGAAGTCGCAACGCGAGTACTACCTCAACGAGCAGATGAAGGCGATCCAGAAGGAACTCGGCGAGGGCGAGGATGGCCGGGACGAGGTCGGCGAGTACGAGAAGAGAATCGATTCGACCAGGCTGTCGAAGGAGGCACGGGAGCGGTCGCTGGCCGAGGTCAAGAAACTGCGCACCATGAGCCCGATGTCGGCCGAGGCAACGGTGGTCAGGAACTACCTTGACTGGATGCTGGGCATTCCATGGAAGAAGCGCTCGAAGCTCAAGCGTGACATTACCAACGCCGAGGCCATTCTCGATGCCGATCATTTCGGCCTCGAAAAGGTCAAGGAGAGGATTGTCGAATACCTCGCCGTCCAGGCGCGTTCGCGCAAGCTCAAGGGTCCCATCCTGTGTCTCGTCGGCCCTCCGGGAGTTGGCAAGACCTCTCTGGGCCGATCTGTTGCCAGGGCGACGGGACGCAAGTTCGTGCGCATGTCACTGGGTGGGGTGCGCGACGAGGCGGAAATCCGCGGCCACCGCCGCACCTACATCGGATCGATGCCGGGCAAGATCCTCCAGGGCATGAAGAAGGCAAGGACGTCCAATCCCCTGTTCCTTCTTGACGAGGTCGACAAGCTTGGCAGCGATTGGCGGGGCGATCCGAGTTCGGCACTTCTTGAGGTTCTCGATCCGGAGCAGAACGTGTCGTTCAATGACCACTATCTCGAGGTGGACTACGACCTCTCGGATGTCATGTTCGTCACCACTGCCAATACCACCCGGATTCCCCAGGCCCTGCTCGATCGCATGGAGGTGATTCGCCTTTCCGGCTACACGGAAGACGAGAAAGTGAGAATCGCCACCGACCACCTGATCGCCAAGCAGTACAAGGCCCATGGGCTCAAGAACGGCGAGTGGTCGATTACCGAGGGTGCGCTTCGTGATGTAATCCGCTACTACACGCGGGAAGCCGGCGTTCGCAATCTGGAACGGGAGATCGCGAATCTCCAGCGCAAGGCGGTCAAGAAGATCGTTGCCGGCGAGATGACGAAGGTGAAGGTGACATCGCGCAACCTCGAGAAATTCTCCGGCGTCAGGCGTTACCGTTTCGGGGAAGTGGAGTATGACGACATGGTGGGGATCACGAGTGGCCTCGCCTACACGGATACCGGAGGCGAATTGCTTTCCATCGAAGCCGTCGTGCTGCCCGGTCGTGGCAAGATGACCATTACCGGCAAGCTCGGGGACGTCATGCAGGAGTCAGTGCAGGCCGCGCGCAGCTACCTGCGTGCCCGCTCACCCGAATTCGGTCTGAAACCGACTGTCTTCGACAAGCGTGATATCCACGTTCATGTGCCGGAGGGCGCGACACCCAAGGACGGACCGTCGGCGGGAATTGCCATGTTCATCTCGATGCTCTCCGCCCTGACGGGGATTCCGGTCAAACGCACGGTTGCCATGACCGGCGAGATCACGCTGAGGGGACGTGTCCTTCCCATAGGCGGCCTCAAGGAAAAGCTCCTTGCCGCCCATCGCAGTGCCATCGAGACCGTCATCATCCCGCTGGAAAACGGAAAGGACCTCAAGGAGATTCCAGAAAACGTCAAGCGGGGGCTGAACATCATCACCGTGTCATCGGTTGACGACGTCGTGCACATGGCCCTTGCCGAGGCGCCGGTGCCGGTCGAATGGACTGACGCCGAGGTAGAAGAGATGGAGCGACTGGCGCCCCAAATCGCTGAGTCCGAAGATGTGGTCACGCACTGACACGATGATGATTGACGATGTGCGGGTCCGTCCCTAGAGTCTGTTCCCGGGTAACCAACAACACGCGTCGCGGAGGATCGGAGACCGTCAATGAGGAAGAGTGATCTTGTCAGTGCTGTCAATGAATCCGCTGGCCTTTCCAAGGCCGACGCCGCCAGGGCTGTTGACGCGGTGTTTGACAGTATCACCAGTGCCCTTGCCGATGGCGATGATGTACGTCTGGTGGGCTTCGGCACATTTTTCGTAGCCAATCGCGCGGCATCAGTGGGTCGCAACCCGCGAACGAATGAGCCGATGACGATACCGGCGAAGACCTTGCCCAAGTTTAAGGCGGGCCTCGCACTCAAGGACGCTGTCTCGTCGTAGTATTCCGGGTCCACCGGGACGTGTGACGGCCCTCCAGGGGGCGGTTAGCTCAGCAGGAAGAGCGACTGGTTTACACCCAGTAGGCCGGCGGTTCGAACCCGTCACCGCCCACCGGGTCTCCGCCTCCGGCATTGCTTGACACACCGGGCCTTGTTGCCTAGACGTAGCGCCGTTCCCAGGGGGTGTAGCTCAGTTGGTTAGAGTGCTGGCCTGTCACGCCAGAGGTCGCGGGTTCGAGTCCCGTCACTCCCGCCATATGTTCATATCCATTGACGGGTCCTGGTAGCGCAGGGAGCGCTCATGACGGAATTCCTTCTTGAGTACCTTGCGATCCTCGTCTTCCTGGGCCTGGCCATTGTCATGGCCGGCATCATGGTGGGAGCGTCCTGGTTCATCGCCCATCAGAAACCTGATCCGGAGAAGCTGTCGGCTTACGAATGTGGTTTCGACGCGTTCGAGAATGCACGTGGCCGCTTTGATGTCCGCTTCTACCTGGTCGCCATTCTGTTCATCATCTTCGATTTGGAGGTCGCCTTCCTGTTTCCGTGGGCGGTTTCGCTCCCGGAAATCGGCCTCTTCGGCTTCTGGTCCATGGTGGTCTTCCTTGCCGTGCTGACCGTCGGTTTCATCTACGAATGGCGCAAGGGAGCTCTCGAATGGGAGTAGAGACAAGGGACGATTTGCCCCACCTTCTCGGTGCGGAAATCGAGGACAAGGGCTTCCTCGTGACAAATGTCGATCGTCTCGTGAACTGGGCGCGAACGGGGAGCCTGTGGCCCATGACCTTCGGGCTGGCCTGCTGCGGCGTGGAGATGATCCACGCGTACATGAGCCGGTACGACCTCGACCGCTTCGGAGTCATCCCCAGAGCCAGCCCCAGACAGTCTGATGTCATGATTGTGGCCGGCACACTGTGCAACAAGATGGCGCCGGCCCTGCGCAAGCTCTACGACAAGATGCCGGAACCGCGCTGGGTCATTTCCATGGGTTCGTGCGCCAACGGGGGCGGCTACTACCATTACTCCTATTCCGTCGTGCGTGGCTGCGACCGCATCATTCCGGTCGATGTCTATGTTCCGGGCTGCCCGCCCACCGCCGAGGCGCTGGTGTATGGAATCCTGCAGCTGCAGAAGAAGATTCGCCGGACCGGCACGATCAGACGCTGACGGGACGTCCACCTGATGTCTGAAGCCTTGAACGAGATCGGCGTTGTCGCACGGTCACGTCATGGGAGCTGTGTTGGCGATCTTGTCTTTCACGCCGGGCAGGCCACTCTCCATGCCACGCCCGGGGGCATCATCGGACTCCTGACGTGGTTGCGTGACGACACCAATTGCCGCTTCCGGCAACTGGTCGACCTGACGGCGGTCGATCGCCCGGAGGACGAGAAACGTTTCAGCGTCGTTTACAACCTGCTCAGCCTGCAGCACAACCTCCGGATGCGTGTCGCCATCGCAGTGGCCGAGGACGAAGACGTGCCGTCGTGCTTCCCGGTGTTCAGCGCCGCCCTGTGGCTCGAACGCGAGGTGTGGGACATGTACGGCATTCGCTTTCAGGGCCATCCGGACCTGCGCCGCATTCTCACCGACTACGGTTTCGAGGGCCATCCGCAACGCAAGGACTTCCCGCTGACCGGTCATGTCGAGATGCGTTACGACGAGGAACAGAAACGGGTCATCTACGAGCCTGTAAAGCTGACACAGGCCTTTCGGAACTTCGAGAGCCTGTCGCCCTGGGAAGCGTCCGGCATGCCCGGGATGCCGGAAGATGGCTGAAGTCGACATCAGGACGACCACCATCAACTTCGGCCCCCAGCACCCGGCGGCTCACGGTGTGCTGCGCCTGGTCCTTGAGATGGACGGTGAAGTGGTGGAGCGCGCAGACCCGCATATCGGACTGCTGCACCGTGGCACCGAAAAGCTGATCGAGTACAAGACCTGGCTTCAGGCGGTGCCATACTTCGACCGCCTCGACTACGTCTCGCCGATGTGTCTCGAACACGCCTACGCGCTCGCCGTGGAAACACTGCTCCAGATCGAGGTGCCGCCGCGCGGCCAGTATGTCCGCGTGCTCTTTTCCGAGATCACAAGGTTGCTCAATCACCTGCTCAACGTCACCACGTTCGCCATGGACGTGGGCGCCCTGACTCCGGCACTGTGGGCGTTCGAGGAACGCGAGAAGCTCATGGAGTTTTACGAGAGGGCTTCGGGTGCGCGCATGCACGCGGCGTGGTTCCGTCCAGGCGGAGTAGCCAGGGATCTTCCCGCCGGTCTCGAAGGTGATATTGAAAGCTACGTTGACACGCTTCCCCGGGTCATCGGCGACATTGAGAATCTTCTCAACGAAAACCGCATCTTCAAGCAGCGGACCGTGGATATTGGTGCAGTTTCTGTCGATGATGCCATCGACTGGGGTTTTTCGGGACCCATGCTGCGGAGTGCAGGCGTCCCCTGGGATTTGCGCAAGTCGCAACCTTACGATGTCTACGACAGGATGGAATTCGACATACCGGTGGGCTCGACCGGAGACTGCTTCGAGCGTTACATGTGCCGCATCGAGGAAATGCGCCAGTCCATCCGCATCATTCACCAGTGCATTGCCGATATGCCCACAGGTCCGGTGATGACCGCCAATCCCAAGGTTGCACCGCCATCGCGGGCCGACATGAAGCAGTCCATGGAGG
>JAJEHK010000189.1 GCA_022823765.1 Alphaproteobacteria bacterium
GCGGGGTTGGACAGGAGAATGTCCCTGCGGTACAGTCTGTGATCATGGGGAGCGCCGCCGTTTCTGTTGTTGTTGGGCAATAACAACATGTTACAGCGCGTTCCCCATACCTTCAATAGATAGTATGCACGATCCGGGCTAACCTTGTTGAACGCCGGGTTCGGAAAGCCCTCGATAACACCGGGTCGTCCTGGTCTGCGGTCCCCATCAGTCGGGGAAGACCACGCTGGCGCAGCAGATTGCCAGCGATGCCATGCCCTTCATCACGCTGGATGACGCCACATCCCTCAAGGCTGCGTCAACCGACCCCGTCGGTTTCGTACGCGGCTTCGCCCCAAAGGCTCACGGTCGTTCGGCTCCCGGCAGTACGACCGTTGCCCGCAACCCGCCGTCGACGCGATTCTCCAGGCGAATGTCCCCTCCATGACCACGCACGATTCCGCGCGCGATGGCGAGCCCCAGGCCGCTACCGCCCGTCTCGCGGCTGCGTGACGTATCAAGCCGCATGAAAGGCTCGAACACCCTTTCCAGGTCGGCTTCCGGGATACCCGGACCCTCGTCCTCCACGACGATGCGGACTCCCTCTTCGCCGCGCTCGATCCGCGCGAACGCCCGCCCGCCGTGAGTGGCAGCGTTCTCCAGCAGGTTGCGGAACGCCCGGCGCAGTGCGCTCGCCCGGCAGGCGATAAGGACCCGGCCGGAGTCGGCGACCGCGATGTCGTGGCCCAGTTCAGCGAGATCGGCCGCCACGCTGTCGAGAAGTGCATGGAGATCCACCGTCCGCGTCTCTTCGCGTTGCATGTCCTCGCGTATGAACGCGAGCGCGTCCTCGGTCATGCGCTGCATCTCGTCGAGCGCAGCGAGGATCTTTCCCCTGGTCTGCGCGTCCTCGACGAACTCGGCATGCAGCCGCAGGCTCGTGATCGGGGTCTTCAGATCGTGCGAGACGGCCGCCAGCATGGCCGTGCGATCACGCACGTAGCGGTCGAGGCGCCCGCGCATGAGGTTGAAGGCGCGCACCGTCTCCCGGGTCTCCGCCGGTCCGGCTTCGGTGAGGTCGTCCACCGCTTCGCCCCGGCCGAGACGCCCGGCCGCCGACGCCAGGCGGCGCATCGGTTTCGCGATCCGCCGTCCCATGACGACGGCCACGCCCGCAATGCCCAGCGCCGAAAGCAGAAAGACGGCGATGAATGCCGCACCCCAGGCCGGTGTGTCGGGCGGCGGCCCCACCGCGACGTTCAGCCAGCGCTCGCGGCCAAGGGCGACGGAGGCCGTGAACCAGTCGATTTCCCAATCGCGATCATCGTCATCTTCGTGATCGTGGTCGTCATCCCAGCGATCATCGTCATCCATGTACCGGGTCCAGAGCGGTGCCACCCGGACCTTTGCCGTCGGCGCGCCCAGCGCGGCGGAGAGACCGTCGGCGATGGAGGATGCGCGTTCGCCGGCGCCCGTCGCGCCCACGAGAGGCTCACCGGTCAGGGAGAACCGCACGAGCTCGGTGCTCGCCGCCTCGATGACGGCCTCGTGCAGGGTCGGTGGCGTTCCGGCGAGCAATCGCGCTACCGTGGCGGTGCGGTGGACCGCATCGTCCCGGTGCGCATGGCGCAGCGCCTCGATGCGTTCCCAGGCGAAGAGTGCAACGGCGATGCCCTGGGCGGTAGCGAGTGCCAGCAGCAGCAGGAGCGTGAGCTGGCCGGCGAGGCTCTTCGGCGCAAGTCTCATCCGCGTTCCACCGTGCCCGCGAACCGGTAGCCGCCGCCCCACACCGTAGCGATCAGCGCCGGGTTCTTCGGATCGCGCTCGATCTTGCGGCGCAGCCTGCTCACCTGGTTGTCGACCGCGCGGTCGAAGGGCGCGGCGCTCCGGCCTCGGGTGAGGTCGAGAAGCTGATCGCGCGAAAGCACCATGCCGGGGCGCTCCAGCAGCGCCACCAGCAGCCGGAACTCGCCCCCGGAAAGCGGCGTCACCACCCCCGCCTCGTCCACCAGTTCGCGTTTGCTCGTGTCGAGCGACCAGCGATCGAACCGGTAGGTCCCCGACGGAAGGGGTTCCCGGTCGGGCGGCAGGCTCTGTGCGCGGCGGATCACCGCCTTGATGCGGGCGAGCAGCTCGCGGGGGTTGAACGGCTTGGCGACGTAGTCGTCGGCTCCTATTTCCAGGTCCACGATGCGGTCCGTCTCCTCGCCCATGGCGGTGAGCAGGATGACCGGGATGCGCGTCGTCTCGCGCAGACTGCGGCAGAGCGAAAGACCGTCCTCACCCGGCATCATGATGTCGAGCACCACGAGATCGACCGCCGCCGCCTTGAGCGCGCGGCGCGCCGCGGCGGCATCTGCGGCCACGGTTACGCGCAGCCCGTGACGACCCAGGTAGCGCGCCAGCGGCTCGCGGATCTCGCGGTGGTCGTCGACCACCAGGACGTGCGGGGAGGTCTCCATGGACGGAAGCTTACGCGCCTTCCCGGATGCCGCACGAAAAGTTTGTAACAAGGTGTGTCAGGAAGCCGTCACGCCACGGCAAGCGACACTTTCGTCCCTGCGCCGGCAAGGTTCCGCGACATTCCGCGTCCATGGTGCGCTCATCCATCGATACCCGATGGAACAACCAAGCAAGGAGAAATCGTATGAAAGCGAAGACAAAGACACTGACCGCCATCGCAGTTGCCGCCACCCTTGGGGGCACGGCGCTGGCGGGCGCGGTCTATGCCGGCCACCGCGACGACGGCGACGGCATGGGCTTCCTCGACAAGGGGCAACTCGCCGTTTCGGCGATGGAGTTGTTCGACGCCATCGACGCCGACGGCGACGGCAAGCTCACCCAGGCCGAGATCGACGCGCTGCGCAACGACCGTCACGCCGCGCACGACGCCAACGGCGACGGCAACCTCGATCTCGACGAGTTCGCCGGGCTCTGGCACGAGACCACGCACCCGGTCACGGTGCGCGCCTTCCAGATGCTCGACACCGACGGCGACGCGATGGTCACCCGCGCCGAGTACGACCGTCCGCTTGCCGGCATCGTGGCGCTCCTCGACCGTGACGGTGACGGTGGCCTCTCGCTGGAGGACCACCGGCAGGACGACGACGATGACGATGACGGATGGTGGGACGACGACTGACCCCGTGCCGCCGGCATCCCGGCCACCGCCCGTCCGGGGCGGTCGGCCGGGATGCCACGCCCGGCACCGGCAAGGCCGCGGAAACGCAACCTCGCACGCGATCACAATTGTGATGAGCGAAGAACGCGACCATGTGTCCGTGCGTCTGATTCGCTGGATCATGGCCCCGGGCTTCGCCTTCATGTGGAGGGTGCGGCTAGGCGCTGACGGCCCCGGTCGAGGAGAATTCTGCGCTGGATGAATTCCTGATGGACCTCCACATCCCGGTCAGGGTGACGCTCCTTGCGCTCCTCGTCCTCAACACCGCGATCCGCCTTCATCACCAGCCACTGCCTTGTCGCCATGATCAATGTTGACTGCCGTACCCGAACAGATGTCAGGTCGGCTTCCTCCTGTCGGTACTTGATTGGATCAGACAGGTTTCCTTCTCCATGAGGCCCGGACAAGCCGCCACCCCATACTTCGAGGATTCCTGCCAGCACCGGCAGTTCATGAATTGCAGCGTGGTCGTTGACGTTTCATCTGTCGTCAGGCTGTCCTTCCGGTGGCAGGTATCCGAAGCGCTTCATCTGTTCTTCATGGGCTTCGCAGATCCGCCGGACCTGGCTCTCGCTCAGTTCGTCCTTCCAGCCCCCGGCCTTGCCGCGCCGGAAGAACCTCTTCTGATGATCCGACCTCTCGCTGAACCCGCCAGCCGCCTCCTGGTCCCGCATCGTCCTGAAAGACGAGTTCCGGATGGCCCGCAGCAGCCTCTGGCGCGACGGCTTCAGTCCCAGGAACCGTGCCACCTTGCCGAAGGTCGCGGAAGGCCTCTCCAGCATGTCCTCGTACCTCACCACGTGGAGGCGATCACGCCCCCCGCCGGTCCAGCTTGCTACGTGCTGCGACCAGCTGCCCGAGACAATCGAGACGTTGTTGCGCTCCAGGTCATGGGGCATCTCCAGGTAGTCGGTCGCCATCAGTTCGATCGCCTGATCAAGGCTGGTTCCCATGAAGTCCGCCGAGGAGGCGGCCACATCGAGAGGATTGCGCACGATGTAGATGGCGCCCGATGTCACGCCGAGATTGATGGTCGGATGCCCATGCACCATCATCAGGGCATTGTGGGTCTTGCAGAAGATGGATCCCGGCTGCCCCCGGGCAATCAGTTCGCAGACCTTCGGGCGCATGGCGGCCACATCTTGAGGTGTCCATTCGCTCACCGGGCGCCTGTCCACCATCCTGAACCACATCAGCGCCCCGTCGCTCTGCAGGATCTCGCCCTGCATCCTGTTCACATCAACAGGCCGCGCCTCGTTGTGGAAGAGGTTGTGAAGGAAGGCCCGCATCCACGTGTTGCCCGATTTCGGATAGCTGGCCAGCCAGACAATGTCGCCCATGCCCAACACCCCAAAGGAAAGGAGCGGCCCCTTGAAGGGCCGCTCCTCAAAGAACAAGCGATATCAGACAAGGA
>JAJEHK010000024.1 GCA_022823765.1 Alphaproteobacteria bacterium
GGTGCCGTAGTCGTCGGCACAGTCCCGCACACGGGCGAGCATGGATCCCGGCACGCCGAGAAGGTGACAGAGATCGTCATCCCAGCGCCCCTCGCGGATGTTGTAGAGCATGGTCCGCGAGGCATTGGTGGCATCGGTGGCGTGGACCTTGCCATCGGTCAGGTGCCACAGCAGGTAGGTGTCGATGGTGCCGGCCAGAAGGTCGCCGCGTTCGGCACGTTCCCTGGCGCCGTCGACGTGATCGAGAATCCAGGCGATCTTGGTGCCCGAGAAATAGGGATCCGGCAGCAGGCCCGTGCGTTCGGCAATCAGCGCGGTGTGGCCTTCGGCGGCAAGGCGGCGACACATGCCGGAGGTTCTGCGGTCCTGCCAGACAATGGCGGGAGCCACCGGCCGGCCGGTGGCGCGATCCCAGACGACCACGGTTTCACGCTGGTTGGTGATGCCCATGGCGGCGATGGACGAGGGGGCAGCGCCGGACTCGGCCAGTACCCTGCGCAGGACCTCCATGCTGGTCGCGAGAATGTCGTCGGGATCCTGTTCGACCCAGCCGGGCTGCGGAAAGCTCGACCTGGTTTCCGCGCTCGCCTGGCACACGCTGCGCCGGTCGCCATCATGGAGAATGGCGCGACTCGACGTCGTGCTCTGGTCGAGTGCGACAATGAATGCCACCCTTGTGCGTCCCTTCCTTCTTCCGGGATGCTATCCCGGTCGACGGCGCCCCGACAATGAACATCCGGAGGCAAGACGCCCATGAGCCGTGATCCGCAGTACGACATCCTGTTCGAACCGGTGGCCATAGGACCGGTCACGGCACGCAATCGCTTCTACCAGGTGCCGCACTGCAACGGCATGGGAACCCACTATCCCAGCGCCATGGCGGCCATGCGCGGCATGAAGGCGGAGGGTGGCTGGGCGGTGGTCTCCACCGAGGAATGCGACTTCCATCACACCGGTGATATCACGCCCGCCATCGAGGCCCGCCTGTGGACCCGCCAGGACATTCCGATCATGGCAAGGATGGTCGACAGCGTGAAACGTCACGGCGCGCTGGCGGCGTGTGAACTGGTCTACGGCGGCATGGCCGGCCACAACCGCCTGTCGCGCGAGGTGGCAATGGCGCCCGTTGCCATCCCCCTGCAGGACGGGGATCCAGGACAGGCACGGGCGATGGATCGTTCCGACATTGCCCGTTTCCGGCACTGGCACCGTCAGGCCGTGCTGAGGGCGAGGGAAGCAGGCTTCGACATTGTCTACGTCTACGCCGGGCACAACCTGTGCCTGCTGCAGCACTTCCTGTCGCGCCGCTACAACACGCGGACCGACGAATACGGTGGATCGATCGAAAACCGGGTGCGTCTCATTCGCGAGGTTCTCGAGGACACCAGGGAGGCAGTCGGCGACACCATGGGTGTCGCCCTGCGCCTGGCGGTCGATGAACTGGAAGGCGATGAAGGCATCACATCGGATGGTGACGGCCGTGCCGCGGTCGAGCTGCTGGCCGACCTGCCGGATCTCTGGGACGTCAACCTGAGCGAGTGGGAAAACGACAGCCAGACTGCCCGCTTTGCCGAGGAGGGATTCCAGGAGGACTACACGTCCTGGGTCAGGCAGGTGACGGGCAAGCCGGTGGTGACGGTGGGCCGCTACACGTCGGTCGACCGCATGGTGAGCCTGGTCAGGCGCGGCCAGACGGATTTCATCGGTGCTGCCCGGCCTTCGATCGCCGATCCCTTTCTTCCGAAGAAGATCGAGGAGGGACGCATCGATGACATCCGCGAGTGTATCGGCTGCAACATTTGCGTCTCGGCGGACTTCATGTCGATGCCCATGCGATGCACCCAGAATCCGACCACGGGCGAGGAGTGGCGTCGCGGCTGGCACCCGGAGGATGCCGGCCCCCGGGGCGGCGATTCCAGCGTTCTCGTGGTCGGTGGCGGACCCGCCGGCCTCGAGGCGGCCCGGGCACTCGGCGAACGCGGTTACAAGGTGACACTGGCCGAAGCCGGCGACGAACTTGGAGGGCACCTGAGAACGCTGACGCGACTCCCGGGACTGGCCAGCTGGATGAGGGTACGCGACTGGAGAGTCGGTCAGTTGCACAAGCTTGCCAATGTCGACATCTACCCGGGAAGCAAACTTTCTGGCGATGACATCAAGGGATTCGGTTTCGACCATGTCGCCATCGCCACCGGTTCCCTCTGGCGCCGCGATGGTGTGGGCCGCTTGCACCGCCGGCCCATCGACGGTGCGGGGACCGCCGGAGTGCTGTCTCCCGACGATGTCATGGCGGGCATCGACCTCGACGATCCGGTGGTCATCTTCGATGACGACTACTACTTCATGGCCAGTGTGCTCGCCGAGGTTGCGGCCGCGCAGGGTCGAAGGACGATCTACGTCACGCCGTCGGCCGACGTCGCCCCCTGGACCCACAACACCATGGAGCAGGGACGGATCCAGGCGCGCCTCCTCTCGCTCGGCGTCGAACTCGTCCCTGGGCACGACATGGTTGCCATCGAAAGCGGAACGGTCGAGGTCGCCTGTGTCTACACCGGTCACCGGCGCCGCCTGGAGCGCGGATCGGTCGTTCTCGTCACCATGCGCGACCCGCGCGACGAGCTCCTTGTCGCACTCGCCGACGCTCCCCGGGAGGGAGTCATCAGGAGCGTGACGGCCATCGGCGACTGTCTGGCGCCCGGACTTCTGGCCTCGGCCGTCTACAGCGGACATCGCTATGCCCGGGAACTCGACACGGAGGTGCCTGTCGATTTGCCTCCGTTTCGCCGGGAAGTGGTGGAACTCTCTTGCGAGTGGCCCTGATTTCTTGCGGTGGTCCGGACAAGCCACTATCCATATCCGCCTTGTCCCTTCCGGGTGCCCCCATGCACTTTGACCTCTCGCAAGAGCAGTCGATGATCGTCGAGACGGTGCGACGGTTTGTCGCCGAGGAACTCGTTCCCCACGAGGATGAGGTCGAGCGCACCGACGACGTGCCGGCGGCCCTCATCCGGCAGATTCGCCAGCGCGCCATCGACAAGGGGCTCTACGCCATCAACATGCCGGCAGAACTCGGTGGCGGGGGACTCGATGCCCTTGCCGTGACGCTCTGCGAGATCGAACTCGGCCACACCGCCTTTGCCCTGCAGTATGCAGTGGCCCGTCCATCCAACATCCTGCGCGCCTGCACGGGTTGGCAGGTCTCCCGCTACCTGCTGCCGACCATTCGTGGCGAGCGTGTCGAATGCCTCGCCATGACCGAGCCCGGCGCCGGTTCCGACCTGCGCGCCATGACCACACGGGCACGGCGACAGGGTGAGGATTTCATCATCAATGGAACCAAGCACTTCATCAGCTACGCGGATGTGGCCGACTACGTCGTGCTCTTTGCCAGGACGGGCGATGAGGGGGGGATCACCAGTTTCCTTGTCGACAAGGGGACTCCCGGCTTCGAGGTGCGCCCGGGGGGCGAGAGCGTCTCGCACAGAGGCTTCCACCATGCCGAACTGGTGTTCACGGACTGCCGGGTCCACCAGCGCCACATTCTGGGGGAGGAGCACCGCGGCTTCGACGTGGCGCGCGAGTGGCTGGGCGCCACCAGGCTCACTGTCGCAGCGCAGTGCGTCGGCCGGGCCCGGCGGGTGCTCTCCATGGCTGCCGGGTGGGCGGGAACGAGACGCCAGTTCGGCCGCACCATCGGCAGGTTCCAGGGAACATCGTTCAAGCTAGCCGACATGATGACCGAGATCGAGGCGGCGGAGCTCCTGGTGCTGCGGGCAGCGGACCGCGAAGCTCGCAGTTGTGCCACGGACCGTGACTTTGCCATGGCGAAACTCTATGCCAGTGAAATGCTGGGCCGGGTGACGGATCACGCCGTGCAGATTTTCGGGGGCATGGGTCTCATGAAGGAGTTCGCTGTGGAGCGATTCTGGCGTGACGCCCGGATCGAGCGAATCTGGGATGGCACCAGCGAGATCCAGCGTCATATTCTTTCGCGCTCGCTGCTTCGCGAGCATGAAACACCGGAGGGAGCAGGTTGATGAGTGACAGTGTTCGCGTGACGAGGAATGGCGGGGTCTGGGAGATCGTTCTCGACCGGCCCAAGGCGAACGCCATCAGCATGGCCGTGAGTCGGGAACTGTCGGACACATTCTGTGCGTTTCGCGACGACGAATCGGCCCAGGTTGCCATCATCACCGGTGGCGGCGACAGGTTCTTTTCCGCCGGCTGGGACCTCAAGGCGGCAGCTGCCGGGGAGGAAGACACCGATGCTGCCTCGAGCATTGAAGGCGGATTCGCCGGCCTGACGGAACTGTGGAGTCTCGACAAGCCGGTGATTGCAGCCGTCAACGGCATGGCGGCAGGTGGCGGGTTTGAACTGGCGCTTGCCTCAGACCTGATCGTGGCGGCGGAGCATGCAGAGTGCTGGCTGCCCGAGGCACAGATCGGAATCCTCCCCGATGGTGGCGGGGTGATCCGCCTGCAACGCCGCATACCGAGGGCGCTGGCGGTGGAGATGATGATGACCGGCAGGCGGATGTCGGCTGCGGAAGGAGAGCGCTGGGGACTTATCAGCCGTGTCGTGCCGGCTGCGGACCTCATGGATGCGGCCCGCGCACTGGCTACCGACATCATGACGAGTGCGCCACTCTCACTCAGGGCGATCAAGGCGGTGGTCAACACCACCGATGGCATGTCCGTCGAGGAGGCCTACACCTACATGAGATCGGGCCAGATCCCGCAGTATCGCGCGTGCCTCGATTCCGAGGATGCGATCGAGGGACCGCGGAGTTTCGCCGAACGCCGTGCTCCCGTCTGGAAGGGCCGCTGAACCGGGGATTGCGATGTCATTGCTCGCCAGCAGACTCGACAGAATCAAGCCGTCACCGACCATTGCGGTGACCCAGAAGGCGCGGGACCTCAAGGCTCGCGGCCGCGACGTCATCGGCCTTGGTGCCGGGGAGCCCGACTTCGACACGCCCGACCATATCGTCGAAGCGGCGGTTCGGGCGATGCGGGACGGCAAGACCCGCTACACCGCGGTGCAGGGCATTCCCGAGTTGCGCGAGGCGATCGCCGGCAAGTTCGCACGGGACAACGATCTCGACTACCCGATCGATTGCATCACGGTCGGCTGCGGCGGCAAACAGGTACTCTACAATGCCATGGTGGCCACCCTGGAACCCGGTGACGAGGTCATCATCCCGGCTCCCTACTGGGTGAGCTACACCGACATCGTGCTGTTGTGCGGAGGCCAGCCGGTGGTGGTGGAAACGACGTCGGCCAACGGTTTCAGGCTTGATGCGGGACGTCTTGAGGCGGCCATCACGCCGCGGACCAAGTGGGTGATGCTCAACTCACCGTCGAATCCGACCGGCGCCGGTTATGGATTCAAGGACATGAAGGCGCTCACCGACGTGCTGATGCGCCACCCCCATGTCTGGATCATGCCGGACGACATGTACGAGCACATTGTCTATGACGGTTTCCAATTCGTCACACCGGCCCAGGTCGAACCGGGACTGAAGGAACGTACCCTCACCGTCAACGGTGTCTCCAAGACCTACTGCATGACCGGATGGCGTGTCGGCTATGCAGCCGGCCCGAAGATGCTGATCGAAGCCATGAACAAGGTGCAGTCCCAGTCCTCGACCCACACCAGTTCGATCAGCCAGCATGCCGCCGTGGCGGCGCTCAACGGCCCCCAGGATTTCATCGCCGAGCACAACCGGGTGTTCCGCCAGAGACGGGATCTCGTCGTCTCGATGCTCAATCAGGCAAGAGGCCTCGCCACGCCCGTTCCCGAGGGCGCCTTCTATGTCTATCCGTCGTGCGCCGGCCTCATCGGGACGGCCACGCCTTCGGGACGCCGCATCGAGACGGACGAGGACGTCGTCACCTGGTTTCTGGAATCGGAAGGGGTTGCCGTCGTACAGGGCGCCGCCTTCGGCCAGTCGCCTCACTTCCGGGTCTCCTACGCCACCTCGACGGACCTGCTCGAGGAAGCCTGCCAGCGCATCCAGAGAGCCTGCGCCGCGCTCTCCTGACCGGTTGTACAAGGTTCAGGGGGTTCCACTTCGAGAAGTCCACCGAGCCGCTGTTCGGCCGGGCGAACGAACCGGTGATATGCCGCGATCACGTCTCCGCCGACTCGCCGCGTGAATCAGGTGACTCCCGTTTCTTCAGTCTGTTCGATCTCGCGCTTGAGTCGTTCCCTGATCTGCTTTGTCGTTTCCTTGGTCCCGTCAAGCGCCATCAGCAACGGCGGGAGGAACAGGAAGTCCACCAGCAACGCCAGGATGACTGTCATTCCCACGAGCAGACCAAGAGCCTGATTGGTTGAAATGCTCGATGCACCGAACACCATGAATCCCAGCCCGAACACGACGGTCGTCACGAACAGGGCCTTGCCCACCGAGCGGAAGGCGGATTGAACGGACTCCGACGGCAACAGCCCGTTCTTTCTCGCCCTTACATACTTGGTCATGAAGTGAATCGTGTCGTCCACGACGATGCCGAACGCGATGGCAGTGACCACCGACGCCGCGACTCCGACCTCTCCTACCACATAACCCCACAGACCCATCGCCATGATGGCGGGAATGAAGTTGGGTATGAGGCTGATCAGGCCGAGGCGCAGGCTCCTGAAGACGAAAAGCAGCAGCAGGGAGACGATTGCCATTGCAACGGCCGTGCCGAGCAACATCCCTTCTATGTTTCTCTGTATCGAGTTCGCCCCGACAACTGAAACCCCGGTAGCCCCTGTCTCCAGATCGGGAGCATTGTTCCGGAACCAGGCTTGCGCGCGATCGTCGAGAGCGATCTTCTCGTCGGTCGAGAGGCTCTTCAGCACGACCGTGACGCGCGTCGTCGAACGCTTGACGTTGATGAGATTGTTCAGATCGCGGCCGACCGGAAGAGAGAATTCGTAGAGCAGCAGATACTGTGCTGCCAAGTCCGAGTTGTTCGGAAGAACATAGGCTTCCGGGTCATCGCCATGCAGATTCTTGTTCAGGCGTTTCATGACATCGGAAACGGCAAAGACGTGTGCGACCTCCGGCTGGGTCCGATACCACTGAGCAAATGCCTCGACCTGATGCAGGAACTCCACATCCGTGACACCGCCTTCCCGCCCGGAATCGAGCGAGTACTCGTAGGATTCGACCCCTGTGAAATTCTCGCTGATGAAATCCGTGGACCGCCGGAACTCGTAACTTTCATCCAGGAGTTCCAGCCAGTTCTCCCTGAGTTCAATCCGCGAGACACCAGCAATGAGAACCACGATCAGGATACCGAAGGACCATGGCAGGATCACCCGCCGGGAAATGACGAATCGCCCCAGGAAATCGAAGAAATCCGTCGTTCCTGGACGCAGAGGCCGCACACCCACGGGGACAATCGACAGGAATGCGGGCAGAAGGGTCGCTGAATAGACGAAGGCGCACAACGCGCCGAACGCCACCATGTTGCCCATGACCTTGAACGGCGGCATCTCGGCGAAATTCAGGCTGAGGAATCCGATTGCGGTCGTGAGCGACGTGAGAAAGACAGGCCACACGTTGATTGCGAGAGAATGAATAGCCGCCTGTTTGCGGTCCATTCCCTGGCGCAATCCAGCCATCATTCCCTCAATGATGTGCACGGAATGTGCGACGGTGACCGCCATGAGCACGAACAGCGCCGCACCGCTCTCACCGTAGAGCCTCATGCCGGTCCAGCCGGTGAAGCCCAGCGCCGACAAGATGACCGCAACCAGCATCAGGACGATGGCAACTGTTCCCCAGAGCGAGCGCAACAGGATGATGGCAACCAGCAGCATCGTCCCGAGCGCAATGGGGGCGAGAACGGCCATGTCATCGTCAATCGCGTCGCGCATGGCACGATTGAGGACGAGTTCGCCGGTCAGGTGGTAGTCGATTGTCGCATGCTGCTCACGAGCCTCAGCGGCGATGCCAATGAGGAATTCGGTCACTTCCAGCTTGCCGAGTTCCCGATCCTCGGGCAGCGCAACGCTGACAACCAGTCCGGCCACCCGACCGTCACGCGAGACAAGTCGCCCGGCAATCTCCTCGGTACCAAGCGCAATTTTCCTGATTCGCTCGATGTCATCGTCGCTCAGGGAACTGGCGTCATCGATCAGCGAGCCGACGACCAGTTCGTCCTCGAAGCCTTCACTGTGCGAGTGGTTCGATAGCGAATCGACACGGGTAACATAGGGCGTCTGCCAGAGTTGCTCCGTCAGGTCTTCAATGGCGACGAGCGTCTCCCGCGTGAACACGGTTCCATGGCGCGGCGCTACGGCAACGAGTGCGGCGTCAGAGAGGGCGTACGTGGCTTCGAGCTGCTCGAGTGCGACGATGTGCGGATCGTCCTTGCCGAAGTGGTTGCGAACGTCCACGTCCACGGCAGTGATGTATTGACCGCCGGCCGCAAGGGCCAGCATGAAGAGCAGGGAGAGGGCAATGGTCAGCCACCGGCGAGCGATGATGAACGATATGGAGGATTCCAGAGTCACGGCGGGCTGAGTTCCACGGCCCGGAATCTCATCGTCCTGTTGGGCGCCGCCGTTGGACAAGGATGGCCCCCCGGCTTGGAACTTGCGGGCAGCATCTCCAATGTCGCGCGGCAGGCGATGAGCAGAAGGTTAACCGCCATTCGGGGTCCTACCCACTGGTGTCCGAGGCCATAGGATGCGCTGACCCCGCGTCCCGGATGTTCCTTGCGGTTTGGCAGGGACAGGAGATCGGTTGAAGCACAGGGCTGTCATGAAACGATTCTGACTGCACGGGCCGACAAGAGCAAGGCCCCGATCCTGTCAAGATCTCGCCCGCCGACGGGACATGATCGCGTGTCGCCCCTCTTGGCAAGGAGACCGGTCTTCGACAGTCTTCGGCAATGACGATGGAACGGTTCTAGGGAAACTGGGTCCCTGGTGGTTGTAGGCGCGTTTCGCGGACTTGTGGCTTGATCATGAGGGAAAGCTGCGCCCCGGTCCGTTGCCATGACCCGCCCAATACCGTAGTACACGACCGGCTCCCTCTGCCGTCGAGTCGATTGATCGGGGCGCAAGAATCAGCAGCCACCGGACCCGGGAAGTCCGTTTCGCATGCAGACAACTCCGAATGAGTCAGGCCGCGCCGCTTCGCTTTTTCCGTTTCCGGACGGCTGGTACTTTGTCGTCTGTCGCAAGACGATTGAGAAGGGGAAACTGCTTCGGAAAACCTGGCTTGGCGAACCGCTCGTTGTCTGGTGCAATGATGACGGTGAAGTCTGTGTGGCGAAGGCGGTGTGCCCGCATCTGGGCTCGGATCTGGGGCCGGAAGTCGGAGGTCGGGTGCGCAACGGTCGTCTCGTTTGTCCTTTTCACGGGTTCGAATACGACATTACCGGTCAGTGCATCGCGACGCCCCATGCGCCGGCGCCCAGGTCCGCCAGGCTGGCGGTGTTCGAGATACGTGAAATTCTGGGTCTCATCTTTGCCTGGTGGAGTGAGGTCGGGCGACCGCCGCAATGGGAACTGCCCGCGCCGCATACGGAAACCGGCTGGAGCGATATGGAATTCTGGAGTGTCCGGTTCAAGGGACATCCCCAGGAAACAAGCGAGAACTCCGTCGATCTCGGGCATCTGCGATACCTGCACGGCTACGACAACGTGAGCGCGGTTGGTCCGGTGACGGTCGAGGGCGCCTGGCTCAAGAGTTGCTTCGACTTCAAGCGGACCCAGACTGTCGCAGGGATAAAGTGCTTCAAGTACGATGTCTCTGCCGTGACACATGTGTACGGGCTCGGCTATTCGCTCGTCGAGGTTCGCGAACGGTCCATCGACATGGAGACCCGTTTGTGGGTGTTCGCGACGCCGATCGATGGCGAAGTCGTCGACTTGACGCTGGTCAGCCAGCTGCGATGGCTGACCCGGCCTAGGCGACCCATCGTCGGGTTGCGCTTCCTTCCCCCGCGCCTGCGCACCCGGGTCATGGGCAAGATCATCATGGCGGCCCAGAAACGGGACGTTTTGCAGGACGTTGTCCTCTGGAGCCGGAAAAGTTATCTGCCCCAGCCACGGCTCTGTCGCTCGGATGGCCCGATCGGCAAGTTCCGGCGCTACTGCGAACAGTTCTACCCGGACGGCCAGGTCGTCGGACGGAATGAAGCGGCGCGGCTCCCGGTTCGCACCTCGAGGTAGTCCGGGGCGCGTATCTAGGAGCGAGAGCGTGGCACGGCGATGTGGGGAACCCCCGTCTGTCCCGGATCATGTGGCAAGCTTGCCGGCGTAGATGTTGTCGTTGGCGGGTGTATGGGCGATGTCTCGGTCGCTCAGGTCGCGTTCTCTGGCAGTCTGGCTCCTCTCTGCCTTGTCGCGATGGTTGCGCAGCGTCCGCATGACCTTGGGCCAGCCGCGCGAATTGTGGCCAGGATGCGGCGATCGGTCTCGAACCGTCGGGGGCGGCAGTATGGTTTCAAGCCTCACGGAGATGTTCGCAGGCATGCCAGATTTCGACCAACGATGCCTCGGACGGGCGAAACAGCCCCGCCCAGGGTCCGGGCATCGCACCGCCGTGACCAGATCCGTCCCCCAGGACCGCCCCGATTCTCGCAGCTGACCGATGGTCAGGAGTCGAGAAATCAGATGTTAAAGCACAATGTTGCATCCGCGTTGCGAGGCGTGTACTTGACCCTGACGCTTGGCGCACAGGAGGGACTGTTGCCGGGTCCTTGGCGCCCGGTCGCCGCTTGGATGGCGTTCCGGCTGGCGGCAGTCGTGACGTCATTGCGCATCGAGGTCCTGTGGGCAACAAGGGGGGCGGCCTCTTGCTTTCCTGAAGCGTTGCATGACTGTAGGATCGGGGCACTCGATGGAGGGTGAGGCATGCTGATCAGGAGTCCGCGCAGATGGGAAATCGCGGAGAACCAGGTGACGTCCGAAAGCCATTGGCTCGACCGCCGCCGTCTTGTGAAGGCGATCGCTGCCGGACCGGTGCTCGCGGCAGGATGGCCCGCCGTCGCTCCTGCGGCCTCCGATGTCGTGGAGCTTGCTCGCGAGCAGGCCTCAGGAGACCCCACCAGCGACCTTTATCCCGCTGCACTCAATCCGGGCTTTGCCGATGCCGGGCGCGAGGTGACGGTGGAAGAGGAAAATCTCACCTACAACAACTTCTACGAATTCGGCAGTTTCAAGGAGATCTGGCAACGCGCCGCGGACCTGCCGCGCCGTCCCTGGTCGATCACCTTTGACGGCCTTGTCGAGGAACCCCGGACGATCGACATCGACACCCTGATCCGCTCGTTCAGCCTCGAGGAACGGATCTACCGGCATCGCTGCGTGGAAGCGTGGTCCATGGTCGTGCCGTGGACAGGGTTCACCTTGCGCGACCTTGTGGATTTCGCCCGACCGCTCGGTTCGGCACGCTATGTCGTCATGCAGACCTTCCATGACCCCGATGTCGCTCCCGGACAGGCGGGGTGGTATCCCTGGCCCTACACGGAGGGTGTTACCATCGAGGAAGCGGCCAACGACCTCGCCTTCATGGTGACCGGCGCCTACGGACAGCCCATGGCCAACCAGTTCGGCGTGCCGCTGCGCCTCCACCTTCCCTGGAAGTACGGATTCAAGTCCATCAAGTCCATCGTCAGGGTGTCGTTCACCGAGGAACGGCCGCTGACTTTCTGGGAAGAGGTGGCGGGGAACGAGTACGGGTTCTGGGCCAACGTCAATCCCGAAGTGCCCCACCGGCGCTGGAGCCAGGCCACGGAACGCGTCCTTGGCACCGGAGAGAGGGTCCCCACCGAGATCTACAACGGCTACGGCGCCGAAGTGGCCTCTCTCTACGCCGGTGTTGAGGGAGAAGCCCTCTTCATGTAGCCGGTGTCGTGGTTCAGGTATGATCCAGGCGAACCTTCTCGACGAGGAAGTCACGGAAGGCGGCAATCCGTGCCGATCCCCGCTGTTCATCGGGATAGACGATGTGGGCTGTCAGGGTGGGAAAGGGAGCCTCGATATCGATCCTGACCTGCCGGTCGGTGCTGCGCAGGACGTAGTCGGGAAGAATGGCGATGCCCAGACCGCTTTCCACGGCGTTGCGCATGCCGAGGACCGAGTTGACGGTCAGAGCGGGATGGCGCTGGGGCCTGTCGATCCCGAATGAGCGGGGCAGCCATGCCGGATTGACGAGATCCCGCAAGGGCCCGTGGTCATACATGATGATGCGGTGTTTCTCGAGATCCTTGAGGGATGCCGGTGTTCCCCATGCCTTGAGATAGTGCGGCGAAGCGTAGAAGTGAAAGCGGATGGTCTTCAGGCGGCGCTGGATGAGGGACGGTTGCGTCGGGCGGAAAAGGCGGATGCCGACATCCGCTTCCCCCATGGAGAGATCGAGTTCGCCGTCATCAATGATGAGCGATATCGATATCTCCGGATAACGGTCCATGAATTCGACGATTTTCGGCATCAGCCAGATCATCGCGAAACCTGTCGTTGCGGTCACCGACAGGTGGCCGGCTGGCCGGTTCTTGCTGTCGGCGAGCTTGGACTCGACCATGGCGACCTTGCCGAAGACTTCGCGGGCCGTGCCATAGAGCAGGTCTCCCTGTTCGGTCACGAGGAGACCGCGGGCGTGCCGGTGAAACAGTTCGACGCCCAGTTCCAGCTCGAGAGCGGCAATCTGACGGCTGATGGCCGACTGGCTCAGATTGAGCTGTCGGCCGGCCTTGGTGAAACTCCCCGCTTCCGCTACATGGAAGAAGACCCGCAGGCGATCCCAGTCCATCCTGTCCCCATCTGCCTATTCGGCAGCCTCTCGGTGGTCAGCCTCCATGTGGGCGAGGTACTTGTCCGCCTCCAGGGCTGCCATGCAGCCGGTACCGGCTGCCGTGACCGCCTGGCGGTACACCTTGTCCTGGACATCCCCGGCGGCAAAAACTCCAGAAATGGCCGTTGCCGTGCTGTCAGGCGCCGTCACGAGATAGCCCTCGTCATCCATGTCGAGGAGTCCGGCGAAAATCGCGGTATTGGGCCGGTGGCCGATGGCGATGAAGACCCCGTCAAGCACGAGGTCGCGTTCCTCTCCTGTGGCGACGTTCCTCACCCTGGCGCCGGTCACGCCAGGCGGTTCGCTGGTGCCCAGAACCTCGCTCAGTACGGTGTCCCACAGGATCTCGATGCGTGGATGGCGGAACAGACGTTCCTGCAGGATACGCTCGGCGCGCAGTTCATCACGCCGGTGGATCAGTCGCACCCGGGCGGCCAGCTGGGCAAGAAAGAGCGCCTCTTCGACAGCGGTGTTGCCGCCACCGACGACGCACACTTCCTTTTCCCTGAAGAAGAAGCCATCGCAGGTGGCACAGGCCGAGACCCCGAAGCCCTGAAACCGCGCCTCGCTCTCGATGCCCAGCCACTTCGCCTCGGCGCCGGTGGCAATGATGACCGCATCTGCGGTACGGACATCCCCGGAGTCGCCCGTGATCACGAAGGGGCGGCGGGAGAAATCGACCTCGGCCACCAGGTCATAAACCATTGTGGTGCCCACAGTGCGGGCCTGGTCGGTCATCTGCTCCATCAGCCAGGGTCCCTGCACGACATCCGCAAATCCCGGATAGTTCTCGACATCCGTGGTGATCGTCATCTGCCCGCCGGGCTGAATTCCGTGAAGCAGGACCGGTTCGAGACCGGCGCGGGCCGCGTAGATGGCGGCGGTCAGGCCGGCAGGGCCCGAACCCATGATGAGGACCCTGGCATGCTGGCGTTCGGGCATGGCGTTCCATCCGGGAATCGCGATCACCGACAATCTAGTGAAGGGCGCCGTGGCACGAAAGACATGAGGCAAAGATTGGGGTGGACAGTCTCATCCACCCTCTTGCCACGCACGCTGCGAGCGACAATAGTATGTTCATGGACGATCCAGACGCCAAAGACGAAGGCTTCCGCAGGGCGCGGTTCTGCATCGGTGATGTCGTCAGGCACCGGCACTATCCGTTTCGCGGTGTGATCTACGATGTCGACCCGGTCTATGCCAACACCGAGGAATGGTGGCTCTCCATTCCCGAGGACGTGCGCCCCTCCAAGGATCAACCGTTCTACCACCTGCTGGCCGAGAACGAGGAATCCACGTACGTCGCCTACGTTTCGGAGCAGAACCTGGTGACGGACGAGAGCGGTCTGCCGGTGTCACACCCCCATGTGTCGCTGATGTTCGCCGGTCCTAAGGACGGCCGCTACATTCCGACGGCGATCCAGGCAAACTGAGTCGATCCCCAAGGCGATCCCTGACCCTTTGCGCCACCCAGGTGGCGTCATCAAGCACCACGGGCTTCCAGGCGGGATCGAGTGTGCCTTCGAACTTTCTGGCGTGCCCACCGTGTTTCAGAGCTTCGTGAAACCGGGAGAACTTTGCCGAACCTCCCGGCAGGCCGGCGATGAACACCGGCTTGCCGCTGATGCAGGCTTCCGTGGCCATGTTCACGGAATCTGACGTCACGATGATGGAGTCGGCCAGACCGAGCCAGCCTTCGTAGGGATTGCTGTCCCCGCCTTGCCAGATGACGGAGCGCGCCGGATCGAGTTCCTTCATCAGGGCGTCGGCGGCTTGCGGCGGGGTGCGCCGCGAGACGGTGACCATGAGGCCGCCCTCGAGCGCGCCAAGTTGCCGGCCAAGGTCACGGGCATCGGCTTGCGTGAACCGGTAGACGCGGTTGGGGCCGCCGATGGCGGCAAAGGTCAAAGGCCGCGGAAGGTGAGCAACCTCTCCCTCGTGGCGGCAGGCCGCCTCGTCGAGGGCGCGCCGCGTCAGGCCGTGCAGCGAGCCGGTCGTGGCGATGACGTTGGCGCCCGTGACCCCGTCATGACGGGGTGCAATGACGAGGTCGAAACTGGCCGGGTTGATGGTGGGGTTCTGGATCTGGATCGTGACTGTGCGGCCGCCGGTCCTCCGGCGGATGGCGGCCGTCGGTGCCACGGACTTGCGGCCGCTGGCGATCACCAGATGAGGCCAGGGAGGGGCAAGCCGGTCACCTCTGGGCGACAGCGCAGACAGTGGTGAAGGCCAGAACGCAGGAGGAAGTGCTCGCCAGGGATGGCGGATGACGACCGTCCGGTGGCTTGGCTCAAGTCCCAGTCGTGTGGCAAGTCCGTTGCACTGGCGCACCAGGCCGGCAGCGCCGTCGGTCACGATCCAGGAACGCAAGGAATTCACAAAGCGCTTCCGGAGTAGGACTGCAGGGGCTTCACGTCGAGACCGCCGGCCTTGAGAGCGGCAATGGCCTCGATCACCGCTCGGGCTCCGGGAATGGTCGTGACATATGGCACCTTCTTCATCAGTGCCGTGCGCCGCAGGCTGAAACTGTCGGTGATCGACTTGGAGCCTTCGGTGGTATTGATCAGAAGATCGATGCTGTCGTTCTTGATGGCATCGACGATGTGTGGTGACCCCTGGAGGACCTTGTTGATGCACTCGACATCGAGGCCGGCCGCCGTCATTTCGCGCGCGGTGCCACGGGTCGCGACGAGTCGAAATCCCATGTCGGCGAGCCGCCTGCCCAGTGAGACGGCGTGCGGCTTGTCGCGATCGCGCACCGAGATGAAGACGCAACCCTTGCAGGGAAGGGCGCCACCGGCCGCCAGTTGTGCCTTGGCAAATGCGTGTCCGAAATCGCCATCGAGACCCATCACTTCGCCGGTGGACTTCATCTCAGGGCCCAGAATGACATCCACCCCGGGAAAACGGGTGAAGGGAAACACCGCTTCCTTGATGGCGATGTGGGTGACTTCGGGAGGGCTGAGACGGAAAGCGCCAAGGGCCTCTCCTGCCATGATCCTCGCCGCGATCTTCGCTATCGGGACGCCGATGGCCTTGGCGACAAAGGGAACCGTGCGGCTGGCGCGGGGATTGACCTCCAGAACGAGGATTCTGCCGTCCTTCACCGCGAACTGGATGTTGATCAGTCCCACGGTGCCCAGTTCCAGGGCCAGAGCCCTGGTCTGCTGCGCCAGGCCTTCGATGATGTCGCCTCCCAGGGAGTAGGGAGGAAGAGAACACGCCGAGTCCCCTGAATGGACCCCGGCCTCCTCGATATGTTCCATGATCCCTGCAACGAAGACATCCCTGCCGTCCGACAGCGCATCGACATCCACCTCGACGGCATCCTGGAGAAAGCGATCGACGAGAATGGGATGATCTCCCGATACGGAGACCGAGCGTTCCACGTAGACTGCAAGGGCATCATCGTCATGGACGATTTCCATGGCCCTGCCACCCAGCACGTAGCTCGGCCGTACGACAACGGGATAGCCGATGCGCCCGGTGATCCGCAGGGCTTCTTCGAGCGACCGGCAGGTTCCGTTGGCCGGCTGTCTGAGATCCAGATCGTGAAGCAGGGACTGGAAGCGCTCGCGGTCCTCCGCCCGGTCAATGGCATCGGGCGAGGTGCCGATGATGGGGATGTTCTCTTCCTCGAGTGCCCGCGCCAGGCCGAGAGGCGTCTGGCCACCGAATTGCACGATGACGCCGATCAGAGTCCCCTTCGCCATTTCGGTTCGGGCGATCGCCACGACGTCCTCGACGGTCAGCGGTTCGAAGTAGAGGCGGTCCGACGTGTCGTAGTCCGTCGACACGGTCTCGGGATTGCAGTTGACCATGATGGTCTCGACCCCTGCTTCCTTCAGGCCATAGCACGCGTGGACGCAGCAATAGTCGAACTCGATTCCCTGTCCGATCCGGTTGGGACCGCCACCAAGGATGATGACCTTCCTGGCATCGCTGACGTCCGACTCGTCTTCCGCGGGGATAATGCCGTCGCCTTCGTAGCAGCCGTACATGTAGGAGGTGCTCGCCGGAAACTCGGCAGCACAGGTATCGATTCTCTTGAACACCGGAGTCACGGCGAGACGTTCCCGTCTCGTCCTGACGCAACGTTCCGTCACCCCGGCGAGCGACGCCAGCCGGCGATCCGAGAATCCGAGTTTCTTGATCTCGAGGAGACCCCGCGCGTCTTCGGGAAGGCCGTTCCTTGCCACCGCTTCCTCGACCTCGACGATGCGGCGGATCTGGCCGAGGAACCAGGGGTCATAGCGGGTGATATCGTGAATGGCGTCATCATCGAGACCCCGACGCATCGCTTCGGCGATGGCGAGCAGACGGTCGGGCGAAGGACGTGCCAGACGGGCAACGATGCCGTCCTTCGAGTTGTCATCGAAGGTGACCGGATCGAGTCCCGTCAGTCCCGTTTCCATGGAGCGCAGTGCCTTTTGCAGGGCTTCCGCAAAGGATCGGCCGATTGCCATCACCTCGCCAACGGACTTCATGGACGTGGTGAGTTCAGCCTGAGTCCCCGGAAACTTCTCGAAGGTGAAGCGCGGCATCTTGA
This sequence comes from Alphaproteobacteria bacterium, assembly GCA_022823765.1. Taxonomy (GTDB): domain Bacteria; phylum Pseudomonadota; class Alphaproteobacteria; order SP197; family SP197; genus SP197. The sequence goes on from JAJEHK010000024.1 coordinate 17,353, forward strand.
CGACGCAGTAGTCGATGGTCGGCTCGAAGCTCGCCGGCGTCACCCGGGTGATGTCGTTGCGGACCTCGTCGAGGGTGTAGCCGACGGCGAGTTTGGCGGCGACCTTGGCAATGGGAAAGCCGGTCGCCTTTGAAGCCAGCGCCGATGAACGCGACACGCGCGGATTCATTTCCACCACGACCATGCGGCCATCAGAGGGGTTGATGGCGAACTGGACGTTGGAACCGCCGGTGTCGACGCCGATCTCCCGCAGCACGGCGATCGACGCATCGCGCATGATCTGGAATTCCTTGTCGGTCAGCGTCAGCGTCGGCGCCACTGTCACGCTGTCGCCTGTGTGGATTCCCATCGGATCGATGTTCTCGATGGAGCACACGATAATGCAATTGTCGGCGCGGTCGCGCACGACCTCCATCTCGTACTCCTTCCAGCCGAGGATCGACTCTTCGATCAGAACCTCGCTGGTCGGACTCGCCTCGAGCCCCCGGCGGACGATGTCCGAGAACTCCTCGCGGTTGTAGGCAATGCCACCGCCTGTGCCGCCCAGCGTGAAGCTCGGGCGGATGATGGCCGGCAGACCGATGTCCTCGAGGGCCTCGCAGGCTTGATCGAGCGAGTGGGCGAGGACACTGCGGGCGCATTCCAGGCCGATGCGGTTCATCGCGTCGCGGAAGAGTTCCCGGTCCTCGGCCTTGTCGATCGCCTCCCTGGAGGCGCCGATCAGCTCCGTGCCACAGGCATCGAGGACGCCCATGCGGGCGAGACTCAGCGCCGTGTTGAGGGCCGTCTGTCCCCCCATCGTCGGCAACAGTGCATCGGGGCGTTCCCTCTCGATGATCCGGGCGACGATCTCCGGGGTTACCGGTTCGACGTAGGTGGCGTCCGCCATGGCGGGGTCGGTCATGATGGTCGCCGGATTCGAATTGACCAGAATGATGCGGTATCCCTCGTCCTTGAGGGCCTTGACTGCCTGCGTGCCCGAGTAATCGAACTCGCACGCCTGGCCGATGATGATCGGTCCGGCGCCGATGATCAGGATCGATTCAATGTCAGTGCGCGCCGGCATGGCTCTTCATGATCACCGGGGCGTGGTCACTCAAGGCAGCGCCCGCGTGGTGCCGTGATCCCGGTGCTGACCGGTTCGCACAGGTGCAGGCGATGGCAGCCTTGTCAATGCTGTCAGGCATGGTCTTCCATGGCCTGGATGAAGTCCTGGAAGAGGTAGCGGCTGTCCTGTGGTCCGGGACTCGCTTCGGGATGGTACTGGACGGAAAAGACGGGTCTTCTGCTGATCCTGAAACCGGCCAGGGTGCCGTCGAAGAGCGACACGTGGGTGATCACGGCATTGCCGGGAAGACTGTCGGGGTCAACGACAAATCCGTGGTTCTGGCAGGTGATCTCCACCCTTCCGGTTTCCAGGTTTCTCACAGGGTGGTTGGCACCGCGATGGCCGTTCACCATCTTCAGCGTCCTCGCACCCAGCGCCAGCGCCAGCAACTGGTGGCCCAGACAGATTCCGAAGACCGGTTTTCCCGTTTCCAGGAGGTCGCGGATCACCGGCACCGCCCATGTGCCGGTGGCGGCGGGATCGCCGGGCCCGTTGGAGAGAAAGATGCCATCGGGATGATGACGCATGATATCGCCAATGCCCGATGTTGCCGGCACGACCGTTACCCGGCAGCCCAGGGAGACAAGATGACGCAGGATGTTCCGCTTGACCCCGTAGTCCACGGCGACGACATGGCGACGAGGCGACGGTGCCGGAGCATGGCCACACTGCAACGACCAGGTGCCCTCGGTCCAGGTGTAGGTCTGCCGGCAGGTGACTTCGCTGGCGAGATCCATGCCTTCGAGTCCCGGCCAGGCAGCGAGTTCGCCGGCAAGCCCCGGGCAATCGATGGCGCCGTGATCGATGCCGGCCGTCTGGAACCCGCGGGATCGCACCAGCCGGGTAAGGCGGCGCGTGTCGACTCCGGTAATGCCGACGAGATTGTTGGCGCGCAGCCAACCGTCAAAGTGTCCGCTGGCGCGAAAATTCGAGGGATCGGTGATCGCATCGCGGACAACGATGCCGCGGGCTACCGGTGTCTGGGCCTCGATATCCTCGGCGTTGGCGCCGGTGTTGCCGATATGGGGGAAGGTGAAGGTGATGATCTGTCCGGCATACGAGGGATCCGTCACGATCTCCTGATAGCCGGTCATTGCGGTGTTGAAGCACAGTTCGCCGATGGCACGCCCGGTGGCGCCGATTCCGTGACCCCAGAACACCGAGCCATCCGCGAGCATGATGCACGCCGTGGCCCACGGCGGCGGCTGTGAAACGGATGCGGACATGGAGGCCGGCCAAGGAGTGACGTTGCCGGACTATAGGGACGCGGAGTGACGGGGTCAAGCGTCCGTGGGGGAAGAAACGTCACATTATCATGCCGTTGGAATCTATCCACCGAAGTCGAATGCGGACCGTGCGAGGGAAACGACTCGCCTTTGGCGGCGATCTGATGTAAGGCTCCGCGACGTTGCAACCAGGTGATCAAGATCAGCGCGATGTCCATCAGGCAGCAGATCACGGGGGCCCTCAAACAGGCAGTCAAGACCCAGGACCGGATCGCGACGTCGACGTTGAGACTCGTCATCGCCGCCCTCAAGGATCACGAGATCGCTTCACGCGCCAACGGTGTCAACCAGATGGTGAGTGACGAGCAGGCGATCGGCATTCTTGCCAAGATGGTGCGCCAGAGGCGGGAGGCCGCCGAGCAGTTCCGCCAGGGAAACCGGACAGACCTGGCTGACCGGGAAGAGGCGGAAGTCTCCATCATCACACGTTTCATGCCGCACCCGATGAATCCGGAAGAACTGGCACGTTGCGTTGATGCCGCCATAGTCGAGTGCGATGCCGTCAGCCTCAAGGACATGGGCCGGGTCATGGCCTTGCTCAAGAGGTCCTATCCCGGGCGTTTCGATGGCGCTGCCGCAAGTGCCCTCGTCAGGAAACGGCTCGGCTGAGGAGGGCCAAGGTGCTGTTCACCCCGGAATTCCTGGACGAGATCAGAGCGCGCATTCTGCTCTCCGAGGTCATAGGGTCCAACGTCCGCCTCGAGCGCCGCGGCAGCGAGTATGTCGGACTGTGCCCCTTCCATCAGGAAAAGTCTCCGTCCTTCACGGTCACGGACTCCAAGGGTTTCTATCACTGCTTTGGTTGCGGAGCCCACGGTGATGTCATCCGCTATGTGGTGGAGACCGAGAACCTCACGTTTCCGGAAGCCGTGGAAAGGCTTGCCGGACGCGCCGGTCTCGCGATGCCCGAGCGCAGTCCGGAGCAGCGGGAGCGTTATCGTCGCGCCGCGACCCTCCATGATGTCCTCGAGGAAGCCAGCCGCTGGTTTGAACGCCAGCTGGCCGGCAGCACCGGGAGCCAGGCACGCGCCTATCTTTCCGAGCGTCGCGTCAGCGACACCACGAGGGAGCGGTTTCGTCTGGGCTACGCGCCCGACGAGCGCACCCGTCTGATGCGTCATCTCACCGGCAAGGGCATCTCGCGGGAGTTGATCATCGAGGCGGGCCTTGCCTTTGTCGGCGACGGCGACCGCGAGCCGGTTGACCGCTTCCGCAACCGGCTGATCTTTCCCATTACCGATCGCAATGGTCGTGTCGCCGGATTTGGCGGCCGGGCAATGGGCAGCCAGAGGGCGAAGTATCTCAATTCGCCCGAGACGCCGGTGTTTCACAAAGGCCATCTGCTGTACGGCTTCAGCGAGGCGCGCAGGCCGGCGCACGATGCCGGAACGGTCGTTGTCGTCGAGGGCTACATGGATGCCATCGCCCTTGTCCAGGCAGGCATTCGGCATGTCGTCGCCCCCCTCGGAACCGCACTGACCGAGGGTCACCTCGCCCTCTTGTGGAAGCTGGCGGATGAACCCGTGCTGTGTTTCGACGGCGACACGGCGGGATACTCCGCGGCCTGTCGAGCCATGGAAAGGGCGTTGCCCGTTCTCAGGGCGGGCAAGTCCCTGCGCTTCGTGCTGCTCGCCGACGGCATGGATCCCGACGACATCATCAGGGTCCGCGGGGCCGCGTCCATGCGGGAGTTGATCGACCGGGCGATTCCCCTGATGGACATGCTCTGGCAGAGCCGCACCCGGGGGCGGGCGCTGGAGACTCCCGAACGTCGCGCCGGACTGGAAAGGGAGCTGATGACCCTGGTCGGAACAATCGCCGACCGGGCCGTTGGCCACTACTACCGCGGCGAGATCAGCCAGCGGCTGAAGGCCGCTTTCGGTCCGCCACGCTACAGGGGCGACCGCCTGCGGCCGGGAGAGCGCCGCCGACTCGACCGGCGCAGGAAGGAGTCGTGGACCTACCATCGCGGTGTGGAACCGGTACCCGGCAGTGTACCAGGCGGCGGACCGGCGGGTGACGCCCACCTTGCCGAACGGGCGCTCATCGCCATCCCCTTCCTCTATCCGGGGCTGCTCGACAGGATTGCCGAACCCCTCTCCCGGGTGACCTTTCTCGATTCCCGCCACGAACAACTGCAACAATGCCTTGTCGGGGTCTCCGAGGCAGGTGGAGACCTTGACAACCGGGCGATATCGGACCACCTGACAGCGGCAGGTCTTGATGACCTGATGAAGGATGTGGTCCGGGCGGGAAGCTTCTCCTGCCTTGCCATGGAAACGGTTGGCGAAGCGGAAGACCTGTGGCACCACGTTCACGATCTTCACCAGTGCCGCAATGTCCTGGGTCAGGAGATTCGAGCCGAGGCCGATGCCTGGGAAAGCGACCCCACGGCACAGGCCTGGCAGCGGCTGGTGGCCAAGATCGAGGAGAGAGAGGGCTGGCAGGGTCGGGTGCTCGCCGACGATGACACGCAGGAATCCGGGTGATTCCCTGATGAGTTGTGCACTGTTGTCATCCGGCACGGGTGCCGATTCGTGGTATACTGATCCGCGTCAGGATTGCGGCTAGGGAGAGTTCAGGCATGGCGACTTACACGGCCGAAGTCGAATCCGGTGACGGTGTCGAGGATCCGCTCCTCGACAACGTGAACGTCGCCATCAAGAAAATGCTGATGCGCAGCAAGGAACGAGGCTACGTGACCGTTGACGAGATCAACGAGACGCTTCCTTCCGAGGAGTTCTCGTCCGAGCAGATCGAGGATTCGATGACCAAGCTCTCGCAGATGGGCATCATTGTCGTCGAGAGCGAGGAGCCCGAGGAGCCGGTCGAGGACAAGGCAAAGGTGGTCGTTCAGAACAAGACGCCTGCCCAGACGTCGACCACGGCGGAATTCGGTTACACGGATGACCCGGTGCGCATGTACCTGCGAGAAATGGGTCGGGTCGACCTGCTCTCCCGGGAGGGGGAAATCGCCATTTCCAAGCGCATCGAGGCCGGCCGCGGGCGCATGATCCGCGGCATCTTCGAAAGCCCGATGACACTGGGGAAAATCGTCGACTGGCGTGACGATCTGGCCGAGAAGAGCAGTCTTCTGCGCGAGATCATCGATCTCGATGCCACCTATGCCAGTCTGGTGGAATCAGCCGACAAGTCAGGCTCACCGGACAATGGGTCCGGGGAGACCGACAGCGACTCCGAGGACGATGTCGACGATGACGGCAACACCATGACCCTGGCGGCGATGGAACAGGCCGTCATGCCGGAGATCACGGCGACGTTCGACAAGGTTGCCAAGCTTTACCAGCGTCTCGAGATTGCCCAGGAGAAGTACCTGGATGCACGGTTCAGCGGACGGGAACCTTCTCCTTCCGTCAAAGGGCGGTACACGAAGCTGCGCGACGAGGTCGCCAGGGTCGTCCGCACGATCAAGCTCCACAACAACTGTGTCGAGGCCCTCGTCGACATCCATCAGGGGACCATCCGCAAGCTCACCAAACAGGAGAGCGCACTCGTCCTCGCCGCCAGGCGGCGAGGCATCAAGCGAGAGGAGTTTCTCGAGGAGTACAAGGGCCGCGAGCTTGATATCTCGTGGCCGGATCGCATTGCTGCGCTCGATGATCCGAGGTGGCGGAAGTTTGCCAGTGCCGATGCACGGGTCATCGCCGAAGCCCGACAGCAAATCGCCGAGGTGGCCGTCGATTCGGGGCTCGACATCAGCGAGTTCAAGCGCATCGTGCGCGTTGTCCAGAAGGGGGAGAAGGAGGCAAGCCAGGCCAAGAAGGAGATGGTGGAAGCCAACCTGCGCCTGGTCATCTCGATTGCCAAGAAGTACACCAACCGCGGCCTGCAGTTCCTCGACCTGATCCAGGAAGGCAACATCGGCCTGATGAAGGCCGTCGACAAGTTCGAGTACCGGCGGGGCTACAAGTTCTCCACCTATGCCACCTGGTGGATTCGTCAGGCCATCACGCGGTCGATTGCCGACCAGGCGAGAACGATCCGCATTCCGGTTCACATGATCGAGACGATCAACAAGCTCACCCGAACGAGTCGGCAGATGCTGCATGAAGTCGGTCGGGAGCCCTCTCCCGAGGAGTTGGCGGAGAAACTTGGCATGCCCCTGGAAAAGGTGCGCAAGGTGCTGAAGATCGCCCGTGAACCCATCAGTCTCGAGAATCCGGTTGGCGACGACGAGGACAGTCACATCGGTGATTTCATCGAGGACAAGAACGCCGTTCTGCCGATCGATGCGGCCATCGCCGCCAGCCTGCGCATTTCCTGTGCGGAGGTCCTCTCGACCCTGACACCGCGCGAGGAGCGTGTGCTGCGCATGCGTTTCGGCATCGGCATGGAAACCGACCATACCCTCGAGGAAGTCGGCAAGCAGTTCTCCGTGACCCGCGAGCGCATACGGCAGATCGAGGCAAAGGCCTTGAGGAAGCTCAAGCATCCAAGCCGCAGCCGCAAGCTCAGGAGCTACGCCAGAACGGACTGAGGGGGCCTGTAGCTCAACTGGTCAGAGCCGGCCGCTCATAACGGTCTGGTTGCAGGTTCGAGTCCTGCCGGGCCCACCATCTTCCCCACATCCCGGTGACATCCGGGAACAACAGGCCATGTCAAGGCCATGGACTTCACGCCGGGCCGCATGGGCGGTGCCCGCGGAGGCATGAAGGACGTGGCAAGGCACCTCTGGCCCATGGAAGCGGAACGGAACACGGATGTTCTGCCTTCGCATCGCTGCGCCAACCAGCCTGGTGGATGTCAGCGGCAAGACGGAGATCGGAAAGTCACTCCGCACCGAGGACAGGGGAGAGGCCAACCGTCTCGTCAAGGCTGAGGCGTCGGTGCTTGAGGAGGAGTTCGAGCCTCACCAGGGCTCAGCTTCGGGTTCTGGTCTTGCAGTGGTTCCGGGATCAGGACCAGGACGACCTGGAGGCACGGCAGCGCCTGGACAGCGATGAGGATGCGGGAAGTGCGAGACCACGACCCTTGCGGTCGGAGTGTCTGCGAACCTGCATCCATCCTCACCACAATCGAGACCAATGTCGTCGGTCATGGACCTGTTCCTCGCCGCCCCAGGTGGAGAAGACCAGGAAGACGGCACAGGCTCGACTTTGCCTTCCGATTGATGAAGACGCCGGCAGGATCAGAGACCCTCATTGCGGAGTGACGTCATGGAATGGAGCCAGATAGCGTCTTGACGGTGCCAATGATACAGTTGCGGAAGTCAGGGCCTTCGGCTCCCGCAGCTCACGAGCCATACTCTTGTGGGACGCCCGGGGCCATTGAAGGAGTACGGATCCAGCAAAGAAAGGCCGGATAGCAGCAGAGGTTTTTCTGCGCAAATTGAGATGATTTTGAATCGGCTTTGCTTTCATTCCGGGCGATCAACATGAATTTTGGTTGTAAACGGGCACGTATGGACAGGAACAGATCACATGGCGACGGCCTTTGAAGAAGTTCTGAATATTCGAGGTCAAGGGATCGCGTCCGGCGCCCAGGTCGAGATCAGTGGCTCCGATCCTGTATTCTCCGCACCCTTCAGGATTGGTGAAACCGCAGCGGCTGTACTCGCCGGCGTTGGGGTTGCAGTATCGGATGTATGGTGCCTCAAGACCGGCCAACCTCAGCATGTTTCGATTGATGTCCGATCCGCAGCGGCAACCATGTGCAGCGTGGGCTATCTGCAAAGGCAAGGCGCGAATGGCGGATACGAGCGTCCGACCAGCGCGCAGCTGGCGGCAGCACTCAGGATCACGGAACCGTGGCTGACCAGGGACGGACGATGGTTCTTGCCACACTTTGTATTGCCAAACTTGAAGGAACGAGTGCTGGGTGTTCTTGGTTGCGAGGCCACCCCGAAGGCTGTCGAAAAAGCCGTTGCGCAATGGGATGCACTCGATCTCGAAGAGGCTATCGCGGAGGCGCGAGGATGCGGCGCCATGGTTCGAAGTTGCGAGGAATGGCTTGAGCACCCGCACGGACAATTTCTTGCGGACAAACCCATCGTCGAAATCAAGAAAATCGGGGACAGCGCACCGGAACCCTTCCCTGATGGCACGCGGCCTCTCAGTGGCATTCGCGTGCTCGATCTCACGCGCATTCTCGCTGGCCCCACTGCGGCACGGACACTTGCAGAGCACGGGGCTGATGTGCTCATGGTCGCGGCGGATCATCTGCCTCAAATCACGGAATGTGTGATGGATACCTGCCACGGAAAGCGAAGCTGATTTCTTGATCTGGAGCACATGGAAGATTCGCGTCAACTCAGGAAGTTAATTCTTGAAGCAGATGTGTTTTCCGAAGGATACCGCGCCGGCGCGCTCGCCCGTCGCGGGTTTGGACCAGAGGAATTGGCGGAGCTCAGACCCGGTATCATCTATGTTTCCATCAGTTGTTTCGGGGCAGACGGTCCGCTGAGTCATCGTGCCGGGTGGGAGCAGATTGCCCAATGTGTTACCGGCATTTGCATGGACTACAGTCCAGATCGGCCTCGAATCATGTATGTGACAGCATGTGACTACATGACCGGGTATCTTGGCGCCTACGGTGCCTTGCTCGCATTGGTGCGAAGGGCACAGGAAGGGGGCAGCTATCACGTGAATGTCTCGCTTTGTCAGTCCGGCATGTTCCTGGATCGTCAAGGCAGGACCGATTTCACCAAATCTGACGTGAATATCACCGATGCCATTGCCGGAGCAGAGCTCGATTCATTGCGAATTGAGACGGAAACGGGGTATGGAAACCTGCGCCATCTTGGTCCTGTGTTGAAAATGTCCGAGACGCAGCCCTATTGGTCACGTCCGACGCCTTTGCTGGGGGCGGATCGGCCAGAATGGACCAATTGATTGGGGTTCTGAATTTCTTGCAATGTCCTGCACATGATTGGACCGCAGTCTCCGATTTTGGATTTCTTCGATATCATTGAACATTTTGAACTGTATGGTTCAATGGCCGTTTCTGCTGCCAGCTGCAAGGCATGAAGGACGTGTCGAAACACCCTTGGCTTGTGGCAGCGGAAGAGAGAAGAACGGGGCGCGGATGTACTAGTCGAACTGTCGGTCCAGGAATTCGGCGATCTCGGTCAGGGAGGTTTCGGCTTCCGGAATGCCCAGGTAGTATTCGAACACGTGCCACATTCCTTCCCATACCCGCAACGTTGATTCGACTCCTGCCTCCCGCAGGACGCGATCCAACCGCACACATCCGCTCAACATGATATCGCGCGTGCCCGTTGTCAGCATGACGGGCGGAAAACCGGCATCGAAGGGTCCATAGATCGGCGAGAGTCCCGGGTCAGCCAGATCAGCGCCGTCAGGAATGAAACAGGACCGAAAGAACTCGGAGTCAGCGGCCCGTGCAAAGGGATCCCGGTTTGCAAGGCCACTATCCCCGGAATCAACCATGTCCACCGCCGGAGAAAGAAGGGCCAGCGCCCGGGGTTGGGGGCGATCTTCCGCCCGTAATCGATGAACGGCCGCGAGGGCCAGATTGCCACCGGCGGATTCGCCGCAAAGGCAGGCACCGGGCGCATCTTCGAGGATCGATGCGATGACGTCAGTGCAAGCGTCAAGGGCCGCCGGGTACGGATGTTCCGGAGCCAGAGGATACTCGGGAGCGATCACCTGTGCCCCCGTCTTCGCAGACAAGCTTGCCGAGATCGGCAGATCCTCAAACGGACTGCCCAGCGTGAAGCCACCGCCGAAGAGATACACGATCTGGCGGTTCGAGCGCGGCTCGGGCGGTTCAATCACCATACAGGTGACATCCGATATCACCCGTTCGGACAAGGTCACCCCGGTTGCCCTGATCGCAGCATGGCAGGCTGATGCGCAGGCCGCACGTGACGACTCGCGGATTTCCGAAACAGGCCTGCTCATGTCCCGGCCAGACGTCGCCGCCACTTGGTCCGCAAGCGCCCTGGCGGCCTCGCTGATCACGGCTACATCTTGCGGTTTCCTGGAACGTGGTTCTGTCATCCGGAGTTTTCCCGGTATGCGTCGCGCTTCATCATTACGGGACCAGTCGAGGCTTGTTGGAGAATCAGCGAATGTCCATCGGCGGAAAGCCGGACCGACTCAATTCGGTCACTATGGCACACTTCGTCGACCCCTTCTCACGGAGCGACCACGGTGTTTCGAATGCGAACGTGGCTTGACCGTCAGTTTTGTCCCGGCAAGATCACCGGCTCTTGTCAGAAGGGGCACATGGGTGGTACATCTGCCCCGCTCGGCACCAACGTAGGCCATTGAAATTGCGGGTTCTTTATGTCGCTTTCAGCGGTCCTGCCGGGCTCGCCAGTTCACCCGTTCTTCCGGAGTTTCCCTGAGCGCCATCATGTCCGCCGTCGACGTCCGTGAACTTGCCGACATTGCCGCGCTCGAAGGCCTGGCAGCAGATCTTGGAGACATCCTGGGAGCAGGTGATGTCGTGCTTCTCGAAGGCCCCATCGGTGTCGGCAAAACCCGCTTCGTTAGCGCCTTCGTGGCGGCACTTGGATCGACCGACCAGGTGACGAGTCCGACCTACACGCTGATGCATGTCTACGAAACGCCTCGCCTTCTGGTATTGCATCTCGATGCCTATCGCCTGTCGGGGGTGGAGGAGTACCTGGACCTCGGTGCCGGGGACTTCGCCCACGACGCCATCACCATGGTGGAATGGGGTGACAGGGTTGCCGGCGCCCACCCCGAACACCTCGGACTCGTTCTCGAATTCGGCCAATCGGGCGACAACTCCCGTCGTTGCACCATCAGACGACGCGGCCGTTCCTGGCCGCTGCCCGGCGTCCTCGCCCCGTGACCACGATCCTCTGCATCGAGACGGCGGCGCCATCGATCCAGGTGGCGCTCGGGGAATCCGGCCGGGTGCTCTTCGAGGAGAGCCCAGAAGGCGGAAGGGTGGAGGGACCCGTGTACCTCGGTGACGCTGTGCGCCGCGGCCTTGCCGGGACCGGTCTGCAGAAAGGCGATGTTGATGCGGTTGCCGTCGATCTCGGGCCCGGCGGCCTCACTGCGACTCGCGGTGGCGTGACCTTCGCCAACGCGCTGGCCTGGGGGCTGGGAGTCCCCCTCGTTCCACTCGACTACTTCGATCTCGTCACGGCCGAGACAGGGTCTCCCTCCACGGTGGTCTGCATCAGACCGACAACCGCAGGCCAGGGGTTCTTCAGGGAAGGGGAGGGGCCGCTCATGGTCGATGATCTCGCCACACTGGCCCGGCAGTGCCAGGCCCGACTGCCTGACATCGTCCTGGCCGGCGTCATCACACCTGACGTGACGGAGCTCTTTCCGGGCAGCAGGATCGGTGCCGCCGGGGCCAGTGCCGCCACCCTGGTGCGCTGTGCGGACGAGGCCTTCGCCGGCGGATGCTGCACACGTGAACCTCTCGAGCCGCTGACGGCGGCCTCCCTTGCGACCGGGGGCGATGATCGTGGTTGACATCCTTCTCGCTGGCGGGTGTGACACCGTCGGGAGAGCGCATGGCGTTCTCGGGGCAGGTGGCGTTGTTCTCCTGCCGACTGATACGGTCTACGGACTCGCCGTCAGCCCCGATCACGATAACGCCATCGATCGCCTGTTCGCGCTCAAGCAGCGCCCCCGGCAGAGAAACCTTCCGGTCATGGTGGATTCGCCGGCCCGCCTCGTTCCGTTGGGCGTCAGAGTCGGCGAGGAAGCCCGGCGCCTGCTTGAATCGGATCTGATGCCCGGGCCGCTGACAGTGGTCCTGGGATTCGGTCACGAGGGCCCCTGTTCATGGCTGGAGGGGCGCCATGAAGTGGCCGTCCGCATTCCCGCGGATCCGTTCATGCTGGACCTTCTCCACGCCGCTGGTCCGCTGCTCGTCACCAGCGCCAATCTTCATGGCCTGCCGACGATGCAGACGGTAGCGGACATCCTTCTTCAACTCGAACACGAGCCGGCCCTGGCGGTTGACGGAGGACGACGCGAGGGCGTGCCCTCCTCTCTCGTCAACTGTGCCGCGGAACCGCCCGTCATCGAGCGCGAAGGCATCGTCAGCCAGTCCAGGATCATGGAGATCCTGGGGTGAGCCGGGACCTCATCCTGGGGATCGAATCCTCCTGCGACGACACGGCTGTTGCCGTCGTCGACAGGGAGGGTCAGGTGCGGGCGTCCGGAGTGGCGCGACAGGATGCCATCCACGCCCGCTGGGGTGGTGTGTGGCCTGAGCTTGCGTCGCGCGCCCATGTGCGGGCCATCATTCCGGCCATCGACCAGGCGATGCAGGACGCAGGAGCATCGCCGGACCGGCTTGCTGCCATCGCGGTGACGCGCGGGCCGGGCCTGATCGGTTCCCTTCTGGTGGGGCTCAATGCGGCGGCGGCACTGGCCATCGCCTGGGATGTTCCGGTGATCGGGATCAACCATCTCCGGGGCCACCTGCGCAGTGCCGATCTCGAAGATGCCAGAGTGACGTTTCCGGCGACGATTCTCCTCGTGTCGGGGGGGCACACCTTTCTCGCCCACATGGCGGACCGCCGGAACGTGCGTGTTCTCGGCGCGACGCGTGACGATTCCGTCGGTGAAGCCTATGACAAGGTCGCCCGCCTCATGGGCCTGGGATTTCCGGGGGGGCCGCTCATAGACCGCCTGGCGAAGCAGGGCCGGCCCGTGATCGACCTGCCGCGGCCGATGATCCGCGAGGGCCTGGAGTTCTCCTTTTCGGGGCTGAAGTCGGCCGTTGCCCGCACGCTCGAACGTTCACCGGACACCGATCACGCGGATCTTGCCGCGTCATTTGTCGATGTCGTCATCGACGTTCTCGTTACCAAGTGCCGGCGCGCCCTCGCTGCCGCTCCTGGCCGTTCCCTGGTGGTCGTCGGAGGCGTCGCCGCAAGTCCGCAACTGCGCCACAGCATGGGTCAGCTCGCGGTCGAGACCGGCGTCGAACTCTGTCTGCCGCCGTTGAAGTGGTCGACGGACAATGGCGCCATGATCGCCCTGGCGGGCTGGGACTATCTCGATGCCGGAGTCCGCCCGCTGCCCGCAGCCACACCACGCCTGCCGGTGACCGAGATGTAGCAGGTCACCCGACCTCGGCGAGGTCGCGTCGTCGCGAAGCTGACTCGTCTCGATGACGAGCCTCTCGGTCCTTCTCTCCGGCCGCCCGAGATCTGCACCCGTCATGAGCTGCCTTTCGCCGGGCGCACGGTTGGCGGAGAGATATCCAATGCACTAACATTCGAATCGAATCGGTCAACAGGAAGAGGTCAATGGTCGCGGAAGTCAGGCTTCTGCCGAACGATGCCGGTATCGAGGACATCATCGCTGCGGTTGACGCAGACGGCGTTGCAATCGTGCAGGATTTCGTTGCGTCGGATTGGCTGGAACGCTTCAACTGCGAGATCCAGCCCGCCATCGACAAGGCGACGCGTTACGTCTTCGGCAACGAAGCGATCGACCACTTTCTGGGAGACCGGACGGTTCGCCTGCACGGACTGGTTGCCAAGGCGCCGAGCTTCGCCGAGCTCATGATCGACGCGCGGTTGCTCGCCCTGATGGACCATTACCTGCTGCCGCACTGCTCCAGCTACCTCTTCAGCGCCGGCGAGCTGATCGAGATCACGGGCGGGGAGACCGCGCAACCCTTCCACATCGACGACGGCTCCTGGCCCGTCTGGCCGCGGCTCGGCGCAGAGCTCCTGCAGATGAACATCATGCTCGCCGGCACGGATTTCACGGCGACGAACGGCGCAACGCTCGTCGTGCCCGGCAGCCACCTGTGGGAGGATGAGCGCGAGCCCGCCGGCGAGGAAGTCGCACAGGCCGTGATGCCGGCTGGTTCCGTCGCCGTCATCCGGGGTGACTGCACGCATGCCGGCGGCGCCAACACCGACGGCTCGAGACGACGCGCCATCTCGTTCTCCTATTGCCTGGGGTGGCTGCGGCCGGTCGAAAACAGTTATCTCAACCTGCCGCTCGATGTCGTGTCGCGCATGCCCGTCCGCGTCCGCGAACTCCTGGGCTACGAGATTTACGATGGCTCCGGCCGAGAGAATTCCGGCTTCCTGGGTTACTACGAAATGGGAAGTCCGCGGCAGTTGTTCGAGACGTAGGACATTCTGGTTTCACTCGTTGACCTGGCGCAAGAAGCGAAGTCGGTTTCCATTGTGTCTGGTGCAGCCAGCGGGCCGGGCAGTGCCTCGCGTCCACCTTGAGGTGGCGAGCAAGACAGGGCGGATCAGATCGACGCCGAGAGGAGAGTTTCAATGAACGTTCGTTCGCTGACCGACGACGAGTGTCGGACTTTCCGTGAGCAGGGTGTCGCGCACCTGCCCGGCTTCGCTGATTCGGAGGCGGTCGAAAGACTGCTCGAAGCGGCATTGCGCCGGGCAGAGACGCCGAGCGAGGCAAGTTACGAAATGAGCAAGAGCGGCCGTTTTCTCTCCGATCAGAACCTCTACGAACGCGAGGACGCGTTCCGCGCCTTTGCCTTCGATACGTCGATCGGAGAACAGGCCGGGAAGGCTCTCGGTGTCGACCGGGTCCGCCTCTATTTCGATCAGATCTTCGTCTGTGCGCCCATGACGAAGACCGATCACTATTGGCACCAGGACATCACGTACTGGCCGGTCGACGGCGACGAGATTTGCTCGATCTGGCTCAGCCTGACCGATTGCACACCCGGCAGCAGCGCGCTCAAGTTTGTCAAGGGCACCGATCGCGGTCCGCTTCTTTCTCAATCCGCGTTCGGCGACGGCGATGACGTCACCAAGGCCGTGGCCGATGACTCGGAGCGGGCCGAGGCGCCGCCCTACCACTTGTTGACCGACGAGTTCGAGATTCTCGAATGGAACTATGCGGCAGGCGATGCAGCGTTGTTCAACTCACGCATCATGCACAGTTCCGGCGGCAACGCCTCGCCCACTGTCAACCGGGTCGCCTATTCGACACGCTGGATCGGTGACAACATGCGCCTGAAGTTCCGGCCCGGATGGACCGACCCCTACCTCCTGCCTCACGACGACGAGGGTCTCGAGGACGGCGATCTTCTTCTCAGTCGCAAATTCGAGGTAGCCTGGCCAGCAGGTTGACGCGGACGCCCGGCTGGAAGAGCCGGACGGTCGGAATCAGAAGCCCGCTGAACGAGCGCATTGGCCGACACATACTCGGCATGTCGGAACGGGTTGCCGGAGCGGATATGACTGAGGACGGAACCCTTGAATCTCCACGGCATCTTCCACCCGCAGGCACGCGCCATGGGCATCGAGGCGAATGAGCCTGTCGAGGAGAACCTTCTCGCGGAAATTCGCGGAGGATGCTATCTCATGGGATGAGATCATGGCTCGCGAAGTGATGTCGGAGTGGAGGGCGTCACCGCTGGAGGAGTCTGCCGGACAACGTTCATGAGGTTTTTTTCCTACAGGAACCGCCCGGTCCATCTGGGTCCCTTTCCTCTCGAAACACTGCGCCGCAGCGAACACCCCGGCGACAATGCGGCCGTCATGCCCATGGAGACGCTGCGGACGGACTATCCCGAGCTTTCCATCGGTCCAGCGATCCGCCGCTATCTCGCAATGATGGACACGGTACGCAACGGCGATGTCGTGCACGGGCAGGCAGAGATCCCCTGTGATCCGCAGCAGCGCGCCAATCATCTGAAGGCGGCGGCATACTATTTTGACGCCTCAATGGTCGGCATTGCCACGCTTGCACCCGATCACTGCCTTCCTGTTCCCCGGTCGAATCCCGATATCGACGACATCCGAGAGGAACTGGCACGAGGTGTGCCACCCGGCCTGGTCTGGCTCAGGGACGAACACTACGAACACATTCTCGCCTCGATGACGCGCGCTTGGGGCGATGTCGGCCACCACCGAAGCGCCATCGTCCTTTTGACGCACTACACGCGGGACCCTGGATCCGATGAACCGGGAGCGGAATGGATCCAGGGAGTGCAGGAGGAAAGGGCGGCCATCCTGAACGCCAACACTGCGGTTGTCATCGCGAGTTACATCCGCTTGCTGGGCCATGAGGCGCGGGCCCACACGCTGACGGCGACAGAGGTGGACCTCAACCGTCTTGGCGTTGCCGCGGGCCTGTGCGTCCCGGATCCAGCCACGGGCGTCCTGCTCAATCCCTTTGTCGGTCGTCGTTTCGGACTTGCCGCGATCACGACAACACTGGAACTGGCGCCGGACCTGCCGCTCGACCCTGGCGAGGCGCGTAGCGGCAGCCGGTTGCGCCGGCCCGCATGGGCCACGGGACTGGGTGGAGTCCGCAGTGCATCGGACTTCGATCCCTATTCCTCGAGGGACTACCGGACGGGCCCCTATCCGTTCGAGAAAATCAAGCGGGTCGGGAATCCCACCACCTTCATCGACGAGGAACGTGTTCCACGCGTACCGAAGCGCGCCGACTGGTTCGAACGCGCCCTCTACGGCGATCTGGGCAGACGACCCCAGGATGCCTCGGTTGACGTGAACTACATCAACAAGAGCCCGATCGGGGCCTGCGCCCACGACGCCCTGTGCAATCTCGCGCTCTTTCAGTTCGGAGAGGCGAAGGGTGAGGTGTCCCCTGCCACCTCGGATGCCGCGCGGAACGCCGACGACATCAAGGCGGCCTGCTACTATCTTGTGGCCGACGCCGTGGGACTCTCCCGCGCTCCCGACTGGGTCTACTACTCCCACGATAGCGCAGGCGAGGAAATCGAGCCCTATCACACCAACGCCATATCCATGCTCTTCGACCAGGGCCACGAGACGATGGAGGGAGCGAGCGGGGACGACTGGATATCTGTGGCGCAATCCATGCGCGCATACCTGCGATTCTCCCTGCTTGGCGGCGTGGTCGCCGAACATATCCGCCGTCTGGGCTATTCGGCACGCGTCCACACCGTCATGGAGGGTGATGTCCTCCAGCCTCCTCTCCTGCTTCTGGCCGGCCTCGGCGAAGTGAGCCGGATCGGCGATGTCATCCTCAATCCCTATCTGGGACCAAGGCTCAAGTCCGGGGCCATCACCACGTCGATGCCGATGGCCCACGACCTGCCGATCGACTTCGGGCTCCAGAACTTCTGCGGGCAGTGCAACAAGTGCGCGCGCGAGTGCCCCTCGGGCGCGATAACCGCCGGGCCCAAGGTCATGTTCAACGGCTACGAGATCTGGCGTTCCGATCCGGAAAAATGCACGCGCTATCGGATCACCAATGCGGCGGGTGGAATGTGCGGGCGTTGCATGAAGACCTGTCCGTGGAATCTCGAGGGGCTCTTCTCGGACAGCGCGTTCCGGTGGCTGGCGATGAACGCGCCGGCCTCGGCCGGGATGCTCGCCAGACTTGACGACATTCTCGGTCGTGGCGCCATCAACCCGGTCAAGACCTGGTGGTGGGACATCGAGCTCAACGAGGATCGGACGAAGTACGTCGAAGCGTCCGCCACGAACCGTCGGGAGCTGCAAAGGAAGCTCAAGTTGAACCCCGAGGAGGAGTCGCTGGCGGCCTACACGGCCGACCTGTTGCCGCTTCCCTTGCCGGTTGCCCAGCCGGTCGACCGGGATGCGGCGGTCGCGCGCTATCGTTCACTCCTGTCGCCCGCCGAGCACCGGCGGCGGCTTGCGAGTGGAGATACCACAACCATCGCAACCGGCGCGGCACCCCGCGTCGGATCACCGCCGGTCTTCCCGGTTGCCATCCGGCGGCGCGACGATCTGGCGTCCGATATCGTTCGTTTCGAGCTGGTCGGTCTTGACGGAGCCGGTCTGCCGCCCTTCGAGGCGGGTGCCCACATCGACGTCATGATCGCGCCAGAGTTTCCGCGCCAGTTCTCGCTTGCGGGCGACCCCGCCGACGCCTCCTGCTACGTTCTCGGAATCCAGCGCGAATCCGGCGGCCGCGGCGGTTCGTTGCAGGCCTGGCGGAGTTTCAAGGAGGGCCAACGCGTTTACATCTCCACGCCACGCAATCACTTTCCGCTCGACGAAAGCGCAGCGCTGTCGATTCTCATGGCCGGGGGCATTGGCGTGACGCCGCTGATTGCCATGGCGCATCGGTTGCACGCGTTGCGCCGGCCATTCCTGTTTCACTACAGCGCCCGATCGGAAAACGAGAGCGGGTTCGCGTCGTGCCTGCGTGACATGCCCTGGGCCGAGAACGTTCTGTTCCATTTCTCGCGAGAGGGCGGCCGGGCTGATTTCAACGACCTGATCCCGAGTTTTCGCCACGGCTATCGGCTCTACACCTGCGGCAGCGACCGCTACATGAACGACGTGTTCTCGATGGCCGCGGCAAAGGGCTGGCCGGACGATGCACTCGCCCGCGAGTACTTCTCCCTGCCCGAGCAGCCCGCCCGCGAGAATCATCCCTTCGTCATCGAACTCATGCGATCGGGCGGAACGGTCGAGGTCGGAATCGATCAGACCGCGTGTGAGGCTCTGGAGGCCGTCGGCGTGCGCATCGACACCAAATGCTCCGACGGCCTCTGCGGCACCTGTGTCGTGAACTACGAGCGGGGCGACGTGGAGCACCGCGACTTCGTTCTGTCGGGCCCCCAGCGCCGGCAGCGGGTGGCATTGTGCTGTTCGAGGGCCCGGGAACCTGGCGGCATGATCGCAGTCGATCTGTAGCGCGAGGGATACCCGGCACCTATCTCCGGATCCCGGACGGTGACCGGCACAGGACCTTTGCAAGCCGGGCGCCGCGCAAGAATTCCGGGGGGACCGCGAGTTCGCGGCGATCCGAAGCGGAGGTCCGGTGCAATCGGACGGAGAAATCCGGCCGGGCGTTGTCGGTGGTGAATGCCGTATGGTATTCCGACAGCGAGCAGGAGCTTGCAACTATGGTCAGCAGTGCCACGCATCTGGTGGACGCCGCGTCGGGCAGCTATGCGCCGCGCATCCTCTTCG
>JAJEHK010000251.1 GCA_022823765.1 Alphaproteobacteria bacterium
GTCCTCATTCACGCAGAACCATCATAACCCCACACCCGGGCCTGTCATCAGGCCTCATGCGGGCTTGCCCTGGCCGGAGGATCAGCGGCGGGAAAGGACAAGCATGTGATTGTTCGATGGCATCGCGATGGCGTGTTCGAACTCGAGACCGTGACCGTGTGCCGTGGCCGCAACGTCGTTGACATCGCGCAGCCCCCACCCTGGATGCTGCTGGCGCAGCATGGCATCGAAGCTCCTGTTGCTCCTGGCGCCAAACTCACCATTGAACGTGAAGGGGCCGTAGATGAGGAGATGGCCGCCGGGCGGGAGCAGGTGTCCGGCACCGGCAGCGAGCCCCTCCACGGTGGTGCGTTCCGTGCAGTGGAGCATGTTGATGCAGAGAACGAGCCCGAACCCCCCGTCAAGCTGGTCCCACCACGCTTCGTCGAGAACATCGAGGGCAAGGGGAGGTGCGACATTGGGCAGTGATTCTGCCCAGGCGGCCTCGCTTGCCCGCATGCGTCCGTCCGGGTCGCTGGGTTGCCAGTGGACGTCTGGCAGGACAGTGGCGAAGCGGGAGACGTGCTGACCCGGGCCGCTGGCGATTTCCAGCACCCGCGTGCCGCTGCCACAGTAGCGAGGGAGGACGTCGAGGATGGGCCCGCAGTTACGATCCGCCGCCGGAGCATGGAGCCGGTCATCCCGTTCGGCCGAAGAGAGGCCCGGGTAGAAGGGCGAGGTCACAGGCCTCTCGCATTGTTGATGGCCTGGAGGAGTTGCGGCGAGATCATCCCCGTCACCTCCACGTTCGCCACTGCCTGGAAGGCACGCACAGCCTTCCGGGTCAGGGGGCCGACAATCCCGTCGACGGGACCAGGATCAAAACCGAGATCATGCAAGCCATCCTGCACCGCCCGCGTATAGCTGCGCAGCAACCCCGTGCGGACCAACCGCCGTTCCGGTGACGCCGTGTCGAGGGCGGCCTCTGCGCGAAGCCTCTCGAGCAGCGCATCATCGATCTTGCCGTCGACGGCAAGGCCGAACTCCTCCTGAAACGCCTCCAGGGCACGTCGCGTGTTGTCTCCCATGGCGCCGTCGACGTGTCCGGGGTCGTAGCCCATCACCCGGAGGGCCTGCTGGACCGCCGTGATGCGCTCGGGATCGTCGCTCTTGGCCGGTATCGCGACAAGGAGTGCCAGGGCCACCGTCAGGCAGGAGAGGGCCTTGCCGTCAACCACTCGACACGTCCTCCGGCCGCCGTCCGACAATCCTCGTGTAAATCTCCGGATCCGTAGCCCCTTCGCTGGCGACGAGAAGAACATCGCATTCCCGATCAAGTCCCAGTGCCTGGCCCACATCGCTTTCCTGCAATGATGCCAGCAGACCCGCCAGACCGGCGGCGCCCGATTCGCCTGCGACCAGCGGCACGTCGGCATCGTTTGCAAGCATCACCATCGCTTGCGGGGAGTACCGGTCCGCAACGGTGATGAAGGCGTCGGCCCCGCACTCCAGGATATCCCAGGCGAGCGGTGACATCGTCCCCGCAGAAAGACAGGCCATGACGGTGTCGAGAGATCCCGTTCCCTCGGTCGGGCGGCCGTGAACGGCACTCTGATAGACGCAGTCGGCTTCGTGGGGTTCGACAACCACCGTCAGCGGCCGCGCACTCCCCCACTCCTCCCACATCGGACCGGCCACCGCCGCCGCCAGTACACCGACGCCCGCCTGGATGAAGACATGACTTGGCCGTCGTCCGGCCATCTGTTCCATCGCCTCGTCCGTGAGCACCGTGTAGCCTTGCATCACCCAGGAGGGAATATCCTCGTAGCCAGGCCACGATGTATCCGAGAGGACGATCCAGCCGCGGCTCCCGGCATCCTCTGCAGCCTTCAGGACCGAGTCGTCGTAGGTTCCCTTCACGCGCATGATGTCGGCGCCGTAAGCCGCGATTGCGTCCTCTCGCCCCTGGCTGACATGGTCATGGAGGTAGATGACGCAACGGGCGCCCGCCAGTCCCGCTCCCCACGCCACAGCGCGTCCGTGATTGCCGTCCGTGGCGCAGCACACGGTGACGCCGGCAACGGCGTTCCTGGCTCGTCCGGCCATGATGTCATCCATGGTGCGACCGGTTTCCCTGCTGAGCACCCGCAGCACGCCATAGGCGCCACCCAGGGCCTTGAAACTCCCGAGGCGGAAACGATGGCCTTCGTACTTGATCCTGAGACCGCCAATGCCGAGGCGCGAGGCGAGTCCGGGGAGATCGACAAGCGGTGTGGGAGCATAGTCCTGCCAGCGCGCAATCACCTGTCTTGCAGCACTACGTGTCGCCCGCGACAACACGCGCGTCTGGGGCTCGTCATAGGCTCTTCCCCGCACATGCGGGTCATTGAGGTGAAGCCTGATGGCGTCCGTCCGTGTCATGGCCCGAAACTAGCGCCCCGGCGCACGGTCCGGCAAGGGAATGCAGGTGCGCGCCCCCTGCCTGCCCGGCCAATTCAGTGGCCTCATGATCTGCCCCAGGCCCATCTCGCAGACAACGACATCAAGATCACTGCCGGGCGTGTCAGCGAAACAATCGGCCCTCGCACGCTCAGCAGAATGTACCGGTACCCTTGTCACGCGACACGGATGAAGGCAGAACGCATGGAACACGATTCCAGTGGCCTGTCCGTCGCTCTGTTCGGACCGCGTCACACCGCCCTGGCGCGTGCGGGTCATGGCAAATCTGTCCCTACGGAGAGTTCATGGGCGTCATCTATCTGTTGCGGCACGGCGAGACGGAGTGGAATCGGGTTGGCCGGATGCAGGGCCAGCAGGATTCGCCTCTGACCCGGCGCGGTGCAGGA
This sequence comes from Alphaproteobacteria bacterium, assembly GCA_022823765.1. Taxonomy (GTDB): domain Bacteria; phylum Pseudomonadota; class Alphaproteobacteria; order SP197; family SP197; genus SP197. The sequence continues at coordinate 2,826 of JAJEHK010000251.1, forward strand.
CAGGCAAGCGCCATGGGGCGTCTGCTCGCAACGCTCGTGACGGAGCCCGGGA
>JAJEHK010000283.1 GCA_022823765.1 Alphaproteobacteria bacterium
CACCAGCCTGAGCGACCGCACGCTCGACCGATCTCCATACAGCACCTGCTTCACGCCCTCAAAGTTCTCCTCGGCGTCGCTTCGCAGATCGGACACGTACTCGAAGACTCCGCCCAGAGCGGGTTGCCTCAGCCCGAAGGAGACGGTGAAGTCGTTGTTGTCGAAGTGCCAGGCAAACTCGCGGCCTTCGGGCTGCACGTTGACATTCACGCTGCCGAACGGATCGTCATAGGTGTAGAGCGTTTCGTAGCCAAGTGCGGTCGCCACGAAGTGGCGCAGGTCGGCATTCCGGAAGATCGTCCAGATCGCACCCTCCCGATCGAACCTGTCGGCCCGAATCATCCCGTGCCGGCGTGGCGAGAAGCGGTTGAGGGGATGGTCCCCGGGCATGCCTTCGGGCGGTTGCGAGAAATAGGGATTGAGGCTGGCAGCCTGAAACACGGCTTCAGCTGCGAGACGTTCGGCCTCTTCCTGCATCTCGGCCAGCGTGTCGCGCCAGACAAAGGCTTCCAGCTGCGCACAATTCGTCCCTGCCAGTCCGACTCGCGTCTGCATGACCAGGGCATCGAACTCCGCGCTGCCGGGGCGATCTATGGGATAGCGGTCGGTGTCGAAGAGCTGCGAGGTGGTCATTCCGGCCATCGACTTGCCCGTTTCAGCCCTCAGCCGCCACACTCTCGCTCCATGAAGCAGCGCCATCGGCACTGTAGCTCGGAATCTTGCCGGAGGCGTGAGTCATCTCAAGTCCGCATACCGGGCGTTCATCAAGACCAAAGGCACCAATGAGTCGCAGTATGGCTTGCCTCAGACCACTGTTCTCTGGGTCGACAGTGCGCGAGGCCGGCCGTCAGTCATATGAGCGCCTCGGTACCTCGTGTGCAGCCGGTCCCCCAGTTAAGCTCGGTTGAACATCCCGCACGACAATCAAGAGTTCATGTGAAATCTTGAATTGCGATGACTTGAAGCCGGTGTCGAACGGGCCGACTTCGCCATTCTGCGCCGTGTGGATAGGGCCACTCCGGGTCGTGTGTATCATCGTGCGGTGGCGATGGAGAGCCCCCGCAGGCGGAACACGACATACGGCGTGACCCGGCACGCTCCAAAGGTTCTAGTCCTCCCGACGGGACCTACCACCAGCGTACGCGGGCGTCGGTGAGGAGTTCGCAGCCGTTCTTCGTGACCACGACGGTTTCCTCGAAATCACCGACATAGCCCATGTGACGGACGCTGCGTTCGACACAGAGCACCATGTTCTCCTCGATGGGGGTGTGATCGCTTTCCACCAGCCACGGTGAATCCCAGCCCAGACCGATACCGTGACCGAATCCCTTGAAGGAACCCTCAAGCTCGAAACCCAGACTCTCGAGTTTTTCGCGCCCGGCTCGGGCGATCTCGGCGGCCGTCACGCCGGGGCGGATGCCTGCCATCGCCTCCCTGACGGCCAGGAGCGGCGCCTCGAAGACGCGGACCTGTTCGGCGGTGGCGTGGCCGACCGGTTTCGAGCGGGCATGATCGAAGTAGTAGCCGTCAACGGCTCCCGAAATCCCCACATGAAACCAGTCGCCGTCCTCCAGCACGTCGTCGGAACCCCAGGTCGGAAAGCTGCTGGCCACGGTGACAGGATTGTTGCCGCCCTTCCCGGACGACATGAACGAGTTGTAGAGAATGCCCCCGGCGACGACGAGAACCTCCATCCCTGCGGCCACCACCTCACCGTGGGTGGCTCCGGGCACCGCCCTTTCCAGCATCGCCTCGGTGGCCCGGCTGCCGACTTGCGAAGCACGACGCAGCATCGCGATCTCGCCCGGGGACTTCACCATGCGCAGACGACCAAGAATGTCATCCGCGGGTACCCACGTCACCTCCGGCAGGGCTTCGGCCAGGGCGTTGTGGAGGCTCCACGGCAAGGTGTCGGACCCGGCAACGCCGACCCGTCCCGCGGCAAGTCCGGCCTTCTGCATGGCGGCAATCACCGACCCCGTCACATCGCCGGTCACGGAGATCTCGCCGATCGCAAGGTCCGAGTCGCGTTCCGGCCGGTCATCGGCCACGAGGACGGGCTCTCCATCGGCCGGCAGGACGACGAACGCGTGGGCCCTGCCCGTCCATTCGCCTGGCACATCCGGGATGTAGGGAAACCGCGTGTAGAAGTTGGTGAGGTACTTGACGTCGGCGTAGCGGTCGGTGGTGCCGCCGCCACGCGAACAGACGAGGAGGCCGGCAAGATCCGCCTCCCGCACCGCCTGCCGGGCGCGGTCCCGGCGTCCGGCAAACTCTGACGAGGGAATCATCGGCACATCTCCCGGCTATGGTCCTCAACCTCGCTTTCGTGGCCACGACAGGCGGTAGCGGGCGCATTTTGAATGGCCTTCCACACCTTGAGCGGCGTGGCAGGCATGTCGATGTGATCGATGCCAAGGGGTGCCAGCGCGTCCACCAGCGCGTTGATGACGGCCGGGGGACTGCCGATCGCCCCGGTTTCGCCGACACCCTTGGCGCCGAGAACATTGCGTGTTGTCGGTACCTCGATGCGATCGGTTTCGATCATGACGAGATCGCTTGCCCTGGGAAGCTGGTAGTCGAGGAAGGAACCTGTGAGCAGCTGCCCTGACCCTGGATCATAGAGAGCCTCCTCGGTCAGGGCCTGACCGATACCCTGGGCCACGCCGCCGTGCATCTGGCCGTCGACCAGAAGGGGATTGATGACGACTCCGGCATCGTCCACCGCGACATAGCGCTTGAGTTCCGTCATTCCGGTTTCGGGATCGACCTCAAGTTCGCAGATGTGGGTGCCATTGGGAAAAGCCGGTCCGTCCGGAGCCTTGTAGGTACCGCTCACCCGCCAGCCCGGTTCCTCTCCTTCGGCCATCCCGGCGGGATCACCGGCCGCCGCTGCCACCTCCTCGAAGGTCAACGTCCGGTCGGTGCCGTCGATGCGAAAGACACCGTCCTCGAAGACGATGTCCTCCACCGCCGATTCGAGAAGGTGCGCGGTGATGCGCCGCCCCTTGTCGATGGCATGGCCGACGGCGATGAGACAGGCGCTGCCGGCAATGGCGATGAAGTTGGAACCACCGTTGCCGGAGCCAAAGGGCACCAGTTCATTGTCTCCCTGGAGAATGCGGATGCGAGACGGATCGACCTTGAGTCGGTCAGCGATGATCTGCGTGTAGACCGTCTCGTGGCCCTGCCCGTTTGTCTGCGTTCCCACCCTGGCAAGGACCCTCCCCTCGCTGTCGATGTCAAGGTCCACCATGTCCGGCCCCATGCCGCCGCAGCGGTCGAAGACGCCCGTGACACCGAGACCGCGCAACATGCCGCGGCGGGCTGCCTCCTCGCGGCGTGCCGGGAAGCCGGCGACATCGGCATGGTCGAGCGCCAGGTCAAGATGGCGGGCGAATTCGCCGCAGTCGTAGATGACACCGACACCGGTGTCCCAGGGAAAGTCCTCCTTGCGCACGTGATTGAGACGGCGGATGGCGCTCCCGGAAAGTCCGAAACGGCGCGCCGCGAGGTCGAGCAGACGTTCGACCATGAACCCGGTTTCCGGGCGTCCCGCCCCGCGGTAGGCATCGATCGGCACGGTGTTGGTCATCACCCCGCGCACCCGGGTGTGAATGGCCGGAATCCTGTAGGCCATGGACTGGATTGCGGTGGCAGCCCGGGTCGCCACGAATGGCATGAATTGCGAAACGTAGGCCCCGAAATTGGCAACGACATCGACCTCCAGGGCGACGATACGGCAGGCGCTGTCGAAGGCCATCCGCCCCTTCATCACACGGTCGCGGCCCTGCAGATCACTGACGAAGCTCTCGCTGCGATCTGCCGTCCACTTGACCGGACGCTGCAGCCGCCGCGCGGCAACCAGCACGAGGACATACTCGTGAAAGAGGAAATTCTTCATGCCGAAGGCGCCTCCGACATCTCCGGTCAGGACGCGAAGTCGGTCTCCCGGCACCTTGAGAACGTCCCGGGCCAGGGGAGTAGCGAGCTTGTGGGCTCCCTGGGAACAGGCATGGAGGATGAAGCGTCCGCTCTCGGGTTCGTAGTCGCCGATCGCGGCACGCGGCTCCAGGGGTGCGACGACCACGCGGTTGTTGACCACTTCGAGTTCCACCACACGATCGGCCGCAGCGAAGCCGCTGCGCACCGCCTCCGCGTCACCCACCTCCCAGTCAAGCACCACGTTGCCCGGGGCTTCCTCCCACAGCTGCGGTGCCTCTTCTACAAGAGCCCCGGCGGTGCCGGTCACCGCATCGAGCGGATCGTAGTCGACCTGGACCGCTTCACACGCATCACGGGCCGTTTCACGTGACTCCGCCACCACGAAAACCACCGGTTCGCCGACATGGCGTACCCTGCCGGTTGCCAGCACCGGGTGTGGAATGGCCGCGATGGGAGATCCGTCCCGGTTGGTGACGGCGCCGGCGAACGGCAGGGAACCGATTCCCTCGGCCTCCAGGTCAGCGGCGGTGAGGACAAGGCGCACACCGGGTGTTGAGCGGGCGTCACGGCAGTCGATGCTGGCAATGGAAGCGTGCGCATGGGGTGAACGGAGCACCGCGCCCCACAACTGGCCATCGAGATTCTCGTCGTCGGCATAGCGTCCGCCGCCCGTCACGAGGCGAGGATCCTCGGTTCTCGGGTTGGGCTGGCCCATGGCAAACTGCATGCTGCACCCTCCTCCGGTTCACGCCCGCCGCAGGAGCCAGCCGAACAGCAGGACCGCGGCAATGGCGCCGGCACACTGCGCGGCGATGAACGCCGGCGCGTGGGCCGGAAGGATTCCGGAGAAGGTGTCCGTCAGGCTGCGGGCAATGGTGACAGCCGGATTGGCGAAAGAGGTCGAGGACGTGTACCAGTATCCGCCGGCGATCGCCAGGCCAACGGCCCAGGGCACGGCATCCGGACGCCACTTCAGGCAGCCGAGAATGGCGGCCACCAGGGAAAACGTGGCCACCAGTTCCCCTGTCCACTGGCCCACGCCCGTGCGCGCCTGCTGCGAGGCAAAAAGAAGCGGCTGGTCGAACATGACATGGGCGAGCATGGCGCCGGCAAGGGCGCCCGCTATCTGGACGACGACATAGGCCGCCGCCTCGCCTATCGTCATGTCCCGCTTGAGGGTGAAGGCCAGTGTTACCGCCGGATTGAAGTGGGCACCCGAAACGGGACCATAGATCAGGATCAGGACGACCAGCATGGCCGCCGTAGCCAGCGTGTTTCCGGCCAGCGCAACGCCGACATTGTCCGGTGACAGCGTCTCTGCCATGATGCCCGAACCAACGACGGTCGCCAGAAGGAAGGCCGTGCCGATGAACTCGGCGACAAGGCGACGCCCGGGATCCTTCACTGGACAGTTCCGTATGCGGCCCGTGATTTCGTGGCGACGTTCCCCTTCCGGATTATCCGCCCATGACCACCGATACCGACCTCTGCTTTCTTGATGCCAGAGAGGCCTTGCGCCTGTTCAGGACCAGGGAACTTTCGCCCGTGGACGTTCTCGAGGCACAGATCGCCCGTGCGAGCGAGGTCGAAGGACGTATCAATGCCCTTGCCTTCACCTTCTTCGATGAAGCCCTGGAAGCGGCTCGGCGGTCGGAAGCGCGCTATGCCGGGAAGGATGGCGGTCCCGGACGGCTCGAGGGCCTGACGCTGGCGGTCAAGGAAGATACGGCTGTCTTCGGCAAGCCCCGGACCTTTGGATCCCTCATCTTCGCCGACAATCTGGCGGACCATACCAATCCCACCGTCGCCGGCCTCGTCGATGAGGGCGCGATCATCCACGCCCTCACCACATGCCCGGAATTCGTCTGGCCCTGGACCTGCACGTCGCGTCTGCACGGGGTGACGCGCAATCCATGGAACACGGCGATCACGTGCGGCGCCTCGTCCGGCGGCGCTGCTGCCGCCGTCGCTTCCGGAACAACGACGCTTGCCACCGGTTCCGACAGCGCCGGGAGCATCAGGATGCCGGCTGCAATGTGCGGCATCACCGGCTACAAGCCACCTTACGGCCGCAACCCCGGAAGTCCCGAGGTGGCGATGGATCCCTTCTTTCACATCGGCCCCATGACCCGTACCAGCGGCGACGCCGCTCTCGTGCAGAACGCTATCGCCAACAGCCCCCATGGGGCAAGGGACCC
>JAJEHK010000039.1 GCA_022823765.1 Alphaproteobacteria bacterium
GGCCGCCGGCTGGTGCATGGCCCATACGGTGGCGACCGGTGAAGTCCATCCACTGATTCGACCGTTGGGTCTCGAACGGTTCACGACCGGCGCCCTGCTCGATGAGGGTGGCGCCGGTCCCTACACCTGGCTTCACTGACCCCGCGCCATGCTGATCATTCCCTGCCCATGGTGTGGCGATCGCGACGAGAGTGAATTCAGCTACGGCGGCGCCGCGCGGCCCCTGCCGTCCCTGGATGCGGACGCAGAAGCCTGGCGCCACGCTCTCTACTCCCATGACAACCCCAAGGGATGGCGCGAGGAATTGTGGTTCCACGAATTCGGTTGCCGGAAGTGGGTCGTCGTGCGCAGGCACACGGTGTCCCAGGAGATTGTCGACAGCCGGCAGCCGGAGAACCCGTCGTGACCGCCGCAAACCAGACCCGCCGCCTGGCAGAAGGCGGGCTGGTCGATCGAACGCGGCCGCTTGCCTTTACTTTCAACGGCCGGGTCCTCTGCGGCTACAAGGGCGATACACTGGCGTCGGCTCTGATGGCCAACGGCGTCGACGTCGTGGCGCGCAGCTTCAAGTACCACCGGCCGCGCGGCATCATGACCGACGGCCCCGAGGAACCCAATGCCGTCGTCACCGTTGGCGAAGGGTCATCGCGCACACCCAATCTCAAGGCCACGGAAGTCGTCCTCCATGACGGGCTCGTGGCACGCTCACAGAACTGCTGGCCCTCCGTGGATCACGATGTGGGCGCCGTCACGGGTCTTGCCGCGCCCCTGCTGGGCGCCGGGTTCTACTACAAGACCTTCATGGCGCCGCGCGGGGCCTGGCCACGTCTCTATGAGCGGCTTCTACGCCACGCCGCCGGTTTGGGACGGGCGCCGAAAGGCCATGACCCCGATTCCTATGAACACCGGCACAGCCATTGTGACGTCCTCATCGTCGGCGCTGGCCCGGCCGGGCTCGCGGCAGCACGTTTGCTCATTCAGGCCGGGTTGCGCCTCATCCTGTGCGACGAGAGATCGCGGCCCGGCGGGTCCCTCAATGGTACGATGCAGGGCATAGACGGTGAGTCAGGCAGCGCATGGGCGCAGCGGGTCGCCGAGGAGATCGCGGCGTCACCGGATGTGTCGGTGTTGCTGGATACGTCTGCCGTTTGGCTGGGAGATCATCGACTGGTGACCCTGGTCGAGCGCAGACGCGGCGCAGGTGGCGTTGCCGAGCGGCTCTGGCTCGTGCGGCCACGCCATGTCGTGCTGGCGACTGGCGCGATCGAGCGTCCTCTTTGTTTCCCCGGAAACGATCGGCCCGGCATCATGCTGGCCTCGGCCGCCGCTGCGTACATCCATCGGTACGGCGTTGCGCCCGGCAAACGTGCGGTGATCCACACCAACAACGACTCCGGCTATGGCGTTCTCCGGCATCTCTGCCAGGCAGGAATCGACGTGAAGACCATCATCGATACGCGACCCCGCGATGCGATCGGCGAGGCGGCGCTCGACATGATCCGCGATGTCGACGTGCTGGCCGGCCACCGGATCGTTGCAACGGCCGGTCGTCACCGGCTCCGCCGCATCAACGCCTGCGCCGCTGACGGTTCCCGCCGGTCCATCGACGCAGATCTCATGTGTGTCGCCGGTGGCTGGTCTCCGACGCTCCACCTGCTGGGCCATCGCGGCGGCACCTTGCGCCATGACGAAGACAACGCCGCCTGCGGAGATGACGTGGCAGTTGCGGGTGCTGCAGCCGGTGTCTCCGGTCTTGCAGAATGCCTGGCCGACGGCGCCAGGGCGGCCGGCACGGTGCTCCAGGCGTTGGGCCGGGATATACCGGAGTTCCGGGCGCCGGAGGTTGACGCCGAGACGGAAACTCTGTCGGGAAGCCCGAACGGTCCCTCTTGCTCCACCCTCGACGTCAGGCAGCAGCGCGCAGCCTTCGTTGACCTGCAGAACGACGTGACGGCCCTGGACCTCATGCGAGCGATCGACGAGGGATATGGCGCAATCGAGCACCTGAAACGCTACACGACGTCCGGCATGGGAACCGACCAGGGCAAGCTCGGCAACGTCATGACGATCGACATTGTTGCCGAAGCGACCGGACAACCGGTCGAAGAGGTCGGCCACACGACATTTCGTCCGCCCTACACGCCGGTAACGCTGGGCGCGCTCGTTGGCCACGCCAGGGACGAGCATCTGTTCCCGACACGCCAGACCCCGTTCCACCACCGTCATCTGGCCGCTGGCGCGCTGATGGAACTCTCGGGACCCTGGCACTACCCCAAATGCTATCCGCGCGACGGCGAGACGGTGGATGGTGCGATTGAGCGCGAAGTGCGGACCGTGCGTAACGCGGTCGGGTTTGTCGACATGTCCACCCTGGGCAAGTTCGAGATCATGGGATCCGATGCCGGAATCTTCCTCGAGCGCGCCTATGCCAGCCGTGTAGAGAATCTCGCCCTGGGACGCTGTCGCTATGCGCTGATGCTGCGCGAAGACGGTGTCGTCCTTGATGACGGTACGGTGGCGCGGATGGCTGCGGACCGCTGGCACGTCACCGCATCGACGGCCCATGCCGACGAAGTGTGGCGTCATCTCGAGCGCCTTCGCCAGGTCGAATGGCCCGAGCTTGATGTCCTCCTCGTCGATGTCGGCGAACAGTGGGCCGGTCTTGCCCTAGCCGGGCCGCATGCGCGCGATGTTCTGGCCGACGTTGCACCGGAACTCGATGTCTCGCCCGAGGCGCTGCCGTTCCTGGGTTTTCGGGAAACCCGGTTCGACGGCGCTCGTGCGCGTGTCTTCCGCATCAGCTATTCCGGCGAACTGGCCTACGAAATCTATGTCGGCGCACGGCACGGCGACCGGTTGTGGAATGCGGTGATGGCGGCCGGCACACCCTTCGGCATCGCGCCCTACGGCGTCGAAGCCCTCGATGTCATGCGCATTGAGAAGGGCCATTGCGCCGGCAGCGAGTTCGACGGCCGCACGACACCGGCTGAACTGGGTCTCGGCCGCATGACCAGGCGTGATACGCCGTTTCTGGGCCACGCGCTTGGTCGCCAGCGTTCCATTCATCAACGTCTGGTCGGGCTGGTTTCGACGGACCGGCGCACGCCCATTCCGCGCGGCGCAATTCTCGTTGCCGGGACGGCACGATCCCGATCTCTCGGCCATGTCACCGCATCCGTCGTCAGTCCGACGCTCGGCCAGCCCGTCGCATTGGCCATGCTGCAGGGCTCATTCTGCCCCGACGACGGCGAACTCCGTGCCGTCTCGCCCGTTGCCGTCCTTGATGTCGCGGTCGAGATCACCGGCCTGCCCTTCTACGATGCTGATGGCGGCAGGATGCGCGCATGACGGCGTTCTCGGAGATCGCCCCGCTGTCGGTTCAACGGCTTCTCGGCACCAGCGTCATGGACCGGATGGAGTCGAAGCTGCCGTCACGGATCGGTGAAGCCCAGCATGACGGGTCAAGGACGGTGATGATGCTCGGCCCGGCAGAATGGCTCGTCCTGGACCAGGAGCCGAAGGGCCCCGCGACCGGTTTCGAACAGCCGTTCGTCGTGTTCGACGAAAGCGACGCGTGGAGGCTGTTCAGGCTGCAGGGAGAGGATGCCGGAGACATCATCGCGCAGTTCTGCCCGATCGATGTCGGTGCGGACACGGGATTTGAGGGAACCGCCTGCGCCACCCATCTCGCCAGGCATCCCGCCATCGTGATGCCACGGTCGTCCGGCGAGATCGCGATCCTTGCACCGCGCAGTTACGCGGCTTCCCTCGTCGCCCTGATTCGTGACGCGATCACGCGCTCCGTTTTGTCGGGGCGCTCTGACTGACCGACGCGCTGCTGTCGGCGAGTTGATCGTAGACCCTGGTGCCCCAGCCAATGTCCTGCTCGACCAGATCACGCGCCAGCCTGGCATTGCGGGCCCGAATGGCTTTGGCAATGCGCGCGTGGAGCAGGCGCCAGTCCTCGGTCGTTTCCAGCACCCGCACGACATCGGCGAGGTAGGGTCCGGACTGCGCCCACAATCCCTCGATGATCGACGTCAGCTCCGGATTGCCGGCGCCGGCGTAGATGGTGAAGTGAAACCTGTAGTTGTTGGCGAGATAGTCCCCCCTGACTCCGCTCTCGATGTCCCTGTTCGTCTGGTGCGCGAGTTTCTCCAGCTTGTCGATCTCGGACGGGGTCATGCGCGGTGTGGCGAGTTCGGTCGCCGCGCCCTCCAGGTTGGCGCGCAGGAAGAAGAGGTCGGAGACTCGCGCAGGGTCGAGCCTGGGAACGCGGAACGAGCGGTTGGCGGATGCGATGAGGGCGCGTTCCGATGCCAGGCGCTTGAGCGCTTCGCGTACCGGCATCATGCTGGTCCCCATCCTCTCGGCGACCGTGCGGATGGAGAGTGCGCTGTCAGGACCGTGTTCGCCGACGATCAGCGACCACTTGAGTTGCTCGTAGATCTGGTCGCTGAGCGGCATGTCGCTCCGAGCGAATCGTGGGTTCCCGCCGCGCTGCATCAGTTACCTGCCGCTTGCTGACCGGTCTGCCGCCGGTGTTCCATGACGGTCTCGAGCCAACCGACCTTGAGATCGGGAACGGACCGCAACAGGAGATCCGTATAGTCATGGTGCGGTGGCTGCAGCACTTCGGCTGTGGGTCCCGCCTCGACGATTTCGCCGTCACGCATGACCGCCACCCTGTCGGCGATGCGCGCGATCGTCGAAATGTCGTGGGAGATGAAGATGTAGGCCACGTTCAACCGGTCCTGCAGGGAAACGAGAAGGTCCAGGATGGCTTCGGCGACCACCGTGTCGAGGGCCGAGGTGATTTCGTCGCAGATGATGAGCTGGGGATCGGCAGCAAGCGCCCGGGCCAGGTTGACCCGCTGCTTCTGACCGCCTGACAGTTCGCGAGGAAATCGCCGTGCAAAGGCGGGGTCGAGTCCGACCAGTTCCAGGAGTTCGCCGACCCGTTTCTCGATCGCACGGCGATCCGCGCCGAAATAGAACGCCAGGGGGCGGCCCAGGATCTTCTCGACGACGTGACGCGGATTGAGCGCCACGTCGGCCATCTGGAAGACGATCTGGACCTCGCGCAACTCGTCGCGAGTGCGTTGTTTGAGTGAAGCGGCGAGCGGCCGTCCCCTGAGCAGAACCTCTCCCTGCCAGGGTGTCATGAGGCCACTGATGACACGGCCCAGAGTCGACTTTCCCGAGCCGGATTCACCCATGACGCCGACGGTCTCTGCGGCGCGCACGTCAAGGGAGACGTCGAGCAGGGCCGCCACTTCCCGCTGGCGACCATACCCGGCCGAGACTCCGTTGACCGAAAGCAGGTGTGACCCTTTCTCGCCCCGTGAGGTCCTCTGCTTCACCTCTTCCGGCATGACATGGGCCGCGGCGATCAACTGCCTGGTGTAGTCCTCGCGCGGAACGGTGATGATCGTTTCCGTGGGGCCGTACTCGACCATGCGACCGTCTTTCAGCACCAGAATCTCGTCGGCGATCTGGGCAACGACGGCGAGGTCATGGCTGACATAGATGGCCGAGGTCTGGTTTTCGCGAACCAGGTTCTTGAACGCCTGCAGCACCTCGATCTGGGTCGTGACGTCGAGTGCGGTGGTCGGTTCGTCGAGGATCAAGAGCTTCGGGCTGCACATCATCGCCATGGCCGCCATCAGGCGCTGCAACTGGCCGCCGCTCACCTGGTGGGGATAGCGTCGGCCGATTGTTTCCGGCGACGGCAGATCCAGTTCGCCGTAGAGCGCGGCTGCCTTGCGGGTGGCGTCCTCCCGGCTCATCAGGTTCCGGATCTGCGGGATCTCGGTGACCTGGCGGTTGATCGAGAGAGCGCTGTTGAACGATGCGGCAGCACTCTGGGCGACATAGGAGATGTCGACGCCACGTACCTGCTGACGACCGACGAGGTCCAACTGCAGCACGTCGGTGCCGTCAAGCAGGATCTCGCCTCCCTTGAAGGCACAGCCTGGACGGGTGTAGCCCAGGCAGGCAAGCGAGATGGTCGTCTTTCCCGATCCGGACTCACCGATCAGCGCGACCACCCTGCCGGGGGCGACCGAAAACGAGATATCCTGGACGATCGGTGTGCGCTCGCCGCGCTTGGCGATGGCGTCCACCGACAGGTTCTTCACATCGATGACGTTGCCGGTCATCACTGGAGATCTTCCGGCGAGGCGGCGTCGTTACGGCGCAGGTACCAGTCGACCAGGAGGTTGATGCTGATGGTGATCGCGGCGATGCAGAGCGCCGGATAGAGCGGCGTGAACGTGCCGTAGAGGAGGCCCTGCATGTTCTCCCGAATCAGAACGCCCAGGTCCGCCTGCGGCGGCTGAACACCAAGGCCGAGGAAGCTCAGCGCAGAGATGAACAGGATCGCATAGGTGAAGCGGATACCGAACTCCGCCGCCAGCGGAACCAGGGCGTTGGGCAGGATTTCATGCCACATCAGCCAGCCAAACCGCTCGCCTCGCACGGTTGCGGCCTCGACGTAGTCCTGGACCACGATATCGACGCCGAGCGCCCGGGCAACCCGGAAGACCCGGGTCGAATCGATGAAGGCGATTGTGACGACGAGAACCGGGATCGACGGCCCGAGCGCCGTGATGACGATCAGCGCCAGCATGATCGCCGGGAAGGCGATGAGGGCGTCGACCAGGCGGCTGATCAGCATGTCGAACCGGCCACCGAGGACAGCGGCCAGAAAGCCGAGGCTGCAGCCGACGAGGAAGGCCAGCAATGCGATCGTGAGAGAAACGACGACGGTGAGCCTCAGACCGTAGAACAGCCGGGAAAAGAGGTCCCGCCCCAGATAGTCGCTGCCCAGAAACAGGCCCTCGCCTGGTGACATGAAACTGCCAGTCGTCAGGATCTCGCCTTCCCTGTGGGGCGCCAGAAATGGCGCCAGGATCGCGGCAAGCAGGATCAGACAGATGATCAGCAGGCACAACGTGGCCGTCGGCGTCAGATCGCGCCTGGCCTCGCGAAGCGACATGACGACGCGCTCGACCATCTACTTCGGGTGCCTGACGCGCGGGTTGGCGATGAGCGAGATGATGTCGGCAGCCAGATTCAGCACCACGTAGGTCGAGCAGAAGATCATCGCCGCGGCCTGCACCAAGGGGATATCACGCGTCGTCACTCCTTCGACCATCAGTCTGCCAATGCCCGGAAAATTGAACATGGACTCGATCACGACAATGCCGGTGATGAGGTAGGCAAGGTTGAGCGCGATGACGTTGATGATCGGTGCAATGGCGTTGGGCAGCGCATGAACCAGGATGATCCGCCACTTCGGCACGCCCTTGAGGATCGCCATTTCTATGGGCGACGAGGTCAGCACGTTCAGGACAGCACTGCGAGTCATGCGGGCCATGTGCGCCATGACGGTGAAGGAGAGCGCAGTCACTGGCAGGGCGAGAACGCGCGCGTACTCGAGAAAGCCGTCGACCCGGTTCAGGTTGGCAATCGCCGGCAGCCAGCCGAGCTGAACGGCAAACAGGGATACAAGCAGGACCGCAATCAGGAAATCGGGTACGGAAATGAGCGCCAGGGTCGAGGTCGAGATCAGCCGGTCAATCGCGCTGTCGGGTCGGGTCGAGGCAATGAGGCCGAGCACGACCGAGAGCGGCACGGCAATCGCCGCCGTGACGGCTGCCAGCAGAACCGTGTTGCCAATGCGCTCGCCGATGACATCGTTCAGAATCGCCCCGTTGGCCAGGGAGGTGCCGAGGTCGCCACGCAGCAGTTCACCCAGCCAGGCGAGGTAGCGCAAGTGGGCCGGCTCATCGAGGCCCAGCCGTTCCTGGATGTTGGCGACCAGTTCCGGTGTCGCTCCCTGCCCCAGGATGGCATAGGCGACATCACCGGGCAGGATTTCGGTGCCGACAAAGACCAGGATCGAGACGATCAGCACGGTCAGAATGCCCAGCCCCAAGCGTTGCACGATGACGCTGAGGATGTTCATGGATTGTGCTTCGCGCGCCCCCCGCTCCCTGCCACTTCCAGACTACCATGGAACGGCCACCGCGGAAGCGACTCCCCCGCGGTGGCCGTCACAGGTCAAGATCGGCGGTCAGACTCAACTCTCGGCGCGTTCAAGCCATGCAGTACGGGCCATCTGGTAGAAGCCGAGCGGCCCGGACGGGTGCGGCACGATACCCTGAACTTCGGTTCGGGCGGCGTCCATGTAGTCGCTGAACGCCATGGTGATATGGCCGCCGTCGTCCTGGATCATGCGCTGCAGTTCGCAGTACATCTCCTTGCGCAGGTTGAAATCAGTGACACCGCGCGCCTCGATCATGATCTTGTCGAAGGCCTCGTTGTGCCACGCCGTCTCGTTGTACGAGGCGCCGCTGGCAAAGGCGATCGACAGGATGAGATCGGGCACGGGACGTCCGTCCCAACCGGAAACGCACATGGGTTTCACCAGCCACGCGGTCTGCCAATAGGTATCGGCCGGCGGCTGGATCAGGTTGATGTCGATTCCCGCGGCCCGTGCCGATTCCTGGAAGACCTGACCGGCGGCAAGGCCACCCTGGCCCGGCACGTCGGAGGCATAGAAGTCGATGGGCGTGCCCTCGAGCCCGGTCTGCTGAAAATGGAACTTGGCCTTGTCGGGATCGTAGACGCGCTGTTCGACGTCGGTGCAGTAGTAGGGATCGATCGGCGAGATCGGGTGATCGTTGCCGACATGAGCGAACCCCTTCATCACGTTGTTGATGATCGCTTCGCGGTCGATGGCATACTTCATTGCCAGGCGGAAATGGGGATCGCTTGTCGGCTCGCGGTCGAGCAACATGGCGATGTTGAGGAACGAGGCGCTCTTCGAGTTCAGCACCCTGACGTCGTCGCGCTGCTCGATCAGGCCGACCGCCTTGGGATCGAGATAGAGCAACACGTTGATGTCGTCGGACAACAGGGCGTTGGTCCGCGCCGTCGGATCGCCGATCGCCACCGTCTCGAACTCGTCGGCCCAGGGTCCGTCATCACCCCAATAGTCATCGTTGCGCTCGAAGACATAGCTCAAGCCGGCCTGGAAATCCTTGACCTTGAACGGTCCCGTGCCGGAGGTGGTGTTGCTGAAGTCGGTCCAGCCTTCCTGCGAGACATGAACGCGCGTGTCGCTCAGGACGATGGGAAAGTCCGCGTTGGGTGAGGACAACTTGAACTTGACGACGTGATCGCCGTCCTTCGTCATCTCGACGATCTGCCCAAGATAGGCCTTGGCAGGCGATTCCGAGTCCTCAGCCAGGTGGCGACTGAAGGAGAAGATGACGTCGTCGGCATTGAACGTCTTGCCGCTGTGGAAGGTGACGCCTTTGCGCAATTCGAAGGTCCACTCGGTTGCATCGTCGCTGACGTCCCAACCTGTGGCGAGCCAGGGAATCGGACGCAAATCGGGGCCGCGATTGACCATGAGGTCATAGACCGAGAATCCGCGCAGGATATCGGAGGTCGAGTAGAACGCTGTCGGATCGAGCGAATCGATGTTCTGCGCGGCCTCCACACCAATCGTGAGACGGCCGCCCTTTACCGGCGATTGCGCCCTGGCGGCACTCGTGATCAGGCCCGGAAGGACCGAAGCGCCGACTCCGGCAGCCGCCATGCGGCCGGCAAACTCGCGTCGCGAAATGCGCCGCTTGACGAACAAATCAGTCAGATAGTCGATCTTTGACATGGATGCTTCCTCCGCAGTCTCAGGGCCGCCCGGTGGGGCAATGGTACGATCAAATCGAAACTGTGATCACACATTGTAGGGGCTTGGTGAAGCGATTCAAGGACAATGCGGACAGCAGAGATCTGACGACTTTCCGGGGGTCGGTTCGCGCAATCTCCTCCATGCGGCACGCTACGGTGTCGCGCGCCTCTTCAGCGAAGGCTGGCGGCAGTTCGAGGTGTTCAGCCGGCAGGGACACGAGGCCTCGAGAATGGTCGGTAACCCGATCGCACGGCCCCGAGAGAGGCGGGCATGGGAAGGACTTCGATGCACGAGCGTCCCGAGAGGGCGTTTCCATGTTGCCCTCGTGTACCCGGGTCCGGATGTTGGCCTTGCCTTTTGGTGAACTGTGATCACCGTTGTCGTCTAATGGTCCCGTGTGGCATTGGGACTCCTATGACATCGAAAGACGAACCATCGACGACACGCGATTCCCGCTACGACGTCCTTTTCGAACCGGTGGCGATCGGGCCGGTCACGGCGAAGAACCGCTTCTACCAGGTGCCGCATGCGACGGGCACCGGCTGCGCCATGCCCAACACGCGCGCCGGAATTCGCGCGGTCAAGGCCGAGGGTGGCTGGGCAGTCGTGTGCACGGGCTACTGCTCCATCCATCCGACGTCAGACGACCGGCACTATCCGTTCTCGAGCCTGTGGAACGACGCCGACGTCAAGGCACAGGCCATCATGGTCGATGCGGTGCACGCGCACGGCGCGCTGGCTGGCGTCGAGCTGTGGCATGGCGGTGGCGTGGTCGCCAACAAGGTGACACGCGAAGCGCCGCTGTCTCCTTCCGGAATCGGCGAGCCGGTCTGGATCACTCATCCGGTCCAGCCTCGAACGATGGACAGGTCCGACATTGCCCAGCTTCTCTCGTGGCAGCGCGACGCTGCGAAGAGGGCGCGCTCGGCAGGATTCGACATTGTCTACGTCTATGCGGGCATGGGATATCTGCCGTTCCAGTTCCTCCTGTCACGCTACAACAAGCGGACCGACAGCTATGGCGGCACCTTCGAGAACCGTGCACGCCTGCTGCGCGAGATGATCGAGACGACCCGTGAAGCCGTTGGCGACGACTGTGCGGTCGCCGTGCGACTCACTGCCGAGGAGAACATGGGCGCCCGGGGTTTCCGCGGTGAGGTCGAGGGCGAGGCTCTCCTGGACCTGATCGGCGACCTGCCCGACCTGTGGGATGTCAAACTCGGCTTTACCGACGATGGCGTCACCTCACGCTTTGCCGAGGAGGCATACCACGAACCCTTCGTCCGTTACGTCAAGACGAAGACCGGCAAGCCGGTCGTCGGTGTCGGTCGCTTCACCTCACCCGACACCATGGTGCGCCAGGTCCGAGACGGCGTCCTCGACCTCGTCGGCGCGGCGCGGCCTTCCATCGCCGATCCCTTTCTGCCCAGGAAGATCGAGGAAGGCCGGATCGACGAGATTCGAGAGTGCATCGGCTGCAATGTCTGCGTGGCGACCTATGCCGAGGGCGTGCCGATCCGCTGCACCCAGAACCCGACCATGGGCGAGGAATGGCGCCGTGGCTGGCATCCTGAACGGATCCCGGCAAGGGGCAGTGATGGCAGTGTCCTCGTGGTGGGCGCGGGACCGGCCGGCCTGGAATGCGCCCGCGCCCTTGGCCAGCGCGGATATCGGGTGACGCTGGCCGAGGCGGGCAGGGACCTTGGCGGACGGGTCAGCCGGGAAAGCCGCTTGCCAGGCCTTGCCGCCTGGAGTCGCGTCAGCGCCTGGCGGCTCGGCCGGCTCGAGACCATGAGTCATGTCGAGATTTACCGCGAAAGCCGTCTTGCCGCCGACGATGTCGTGGAATTCGGCGCCACCAGGGTCGTGCTGGCCACCGGAGCGCGCTGGAAGGCTGATCTGCCGGAAAGCCCCGACGGCGGCGAAACGGAGGTGTCGGTCGAGGTCATGACGCCCGATGACATCATGGACGGCTGCATGCCCTCAGGCGCCACGCTCGTGCTCGATCTCGACCCCTACTACATGGGTGGCGTGATCGCCGAGAAACTGGCGCGAGACGGCTACAAGATCGGCCTCGTTACATCCGCTCCGGTCGTCTCGCCCTGGACAGCCTACACCGACGAACAGCACATGATCATGGTGCGCCTGCTGGAGTGCGGGACCGACGTCGTGACGGCGCATCGCCTCGTCGCGATCGATGGCCGTGGCGCCGAACTTGCCTGCATTTATGGCGGCACGTCGCGAACACTTCCCTGCGATACCCTGATCGTAGTCGGCGCGCGCACGCCAGCCGATGAACTCGCACGGGCGCTCGCCGAACGTGCGGAAGACGTCCAGGCCGCCGGTATCGCAGGCATCCGGCGTATCGGCGATCTCCATGCGCCAGGCGCGATCGTCCATGCCGTGGCTTCGGGACACCGCTACGCCCGCGAACTCGACGTCAGGGACCCCGTCGTGCGCGTCGAACCGGGTGGCGGCACATACGCAACAGCGCGCAATTGAAGCAGCAACAGCGGACTACTTCCAATTCGTCTGAGACCGCGCAAGCAGTTCAGGGCCGGGAACGTCGCAGAGGCCAATGCGAAGGAGTTGGAGATCGCCGAGTGATCGTCGGGGAGCGGCACGTCATCCATTGGCGGGATCGATGATCCTTCAGGACAGGTGATTCACAAGCACACGCCGGATGTCGGCGGTCTATTGAACAGTCGGGGCGGATGAGCCGTTGAAAACCGATGGCAGGATACGGGAACCTCAGTCATACTCGGGTATTCCACCAGGTGGGAGGAGGTCCAGGCCGGCATCTAGCGGCGGTGCCGCCTCTGCGGTGTCATGTGTCTTGTTGGGTTGATCCCGGTGCACGGAATGTCAAGCATGGAACTCTCACGTCTGCCGGCGAGCGCTGGCAAGAATGCAATCCTTGAGACGTTGATCGAGGCCGGCGTGGTCGTGGTTGAGGATATCTTCGATCGTTCCATGCTGAAACGCTGCTGGGATGAACTCGCCGACAAACGGGCCATGCACGGGCCGGGACCGACTATCCCCGGCGAGGAAAACGAGGTCTTCTGGGGCCGCAACACGATCCGTTTCGCGAGCCTCGCCCAGCACAGTGACGCCTTCATCGAGATCATGCTGGACCCGCTTGTCAAGGATGTCGCCGATTCCTTCCTGGAAGAGGTCGGCAGCGACTACTGGATGAACACGGCGCAGTTCATCGGCATCGGTCCGGATGAACCCGCCCAGGAGCTTCACCGCGATAATGACCAATGGCAACGCGTCTACGAGTGGGCCTGGCCCAAGATGCCGGAGTTGAGTTTCAACACGCTCTTTCCGTTCCACTCCGTTACCGACGAGATGGGCGCTACACGGGTCATTCCCGGCAGCCATCGCTGGAAAGAAAAGGAACGACAGCCCGACCCGGGCGAAACGGTGCCGGCAGAGATGGAAGCCGGCTCTGTTCTCTTCTATTCCGGCTACACGTTCCATGGTGGTGGTCACAACAGGACGAAGGACCAGTGGCGCTATGCGGTGCAGATGAGCTTCAACGCCGGCTGGCTTACGCCGGAGGAGGCGCATCCTCTGGCCGTTACAAGAGAACGTGCGCTCAAGCTTCCACGTCGGGCCCAGCGCTTGCTCGGCTGGCGCAGCTATCTGCCGGGAGGCGACGGCGGCTATGACCGCCTCTGGGTCAAGGACTATGAGGATATTCTGGCTGGCGAAGCCTGATAGAACCCTCCTTCTCGTGCGTGTCGTTCGCTTCCTTTTGGTAATGAGGTTCACACCGCGGGTCGTGAGGAGCAGCACTCATGCAGATTGACTTTACCGACAAGCGCGTCCTGGTGACGGGCGGTTCGCGTGGAATCGGACGAGCCATCGTGGAGATGTTTCTGGAGTCCGGCGCGCGGATCGCGCTCAACGGAAGCACGGACGAGAGCACCGCCAGGGCCGTCGCCGAGATCGGCGCGGGAGACCGTGTGGTCGCGGCACCAGGTTCGGTTGCCCGTGTTGCCGATTGCGGTCGAATCGTGGAAACGGCAGTCGCGGGTCTCGACGGACTTGACGTGCTCATCAACAACGCCGGCTGGGGCGACGTAACGGAGCTCGGCACGACGACGGAGGAGAGCTGGAACCGGACCCTCGATACCAACCTCAAGGGTGTCTACTTCATGACCCAGTTCGCCGCTCCCCATCTCAAGGCAGCGAAGGGCTCGATCGTGAACTTTTCGTCGGTCTTCGGCCTAGTTGGTTCGCCGGGATCTTCGGTCTACGGCGCAGCCAAGGCCGGAGTCATCAACCTCACCATGACTCACGCGCTGGAACTCGCACCCGACGTCCGCGTCAACGCCGTCTGTCCCGGCGGTGTCGACACCGACATGCTGCGCGAGATGGCCCTTACACTCGCCGATTCGGTCGAAGAGGGTTATGCGATCCTCAAGGAAGACGCGACGGCACTGAAGCGGATCGCGGGCCCGCGCGAGCTCGCCGGACCGGTACTCTACCTGTGCTCGGACCTCGCACGTTTCGTCACCGGTTCCGTCCACGTTGTCGATGGCGGAGAGACGATCGACTGATCGCGATCACGTCATGTTCCGGGACGGAACAACACGATTGAATGCATCGAGCGGTCGAACGAAGCGCATCGAATTCGCATCCGACGACACTCGGACATCGTTAGTCGACTAAGCCAGTCGAATCCGCGGGAACACCGCCGGTCATGGTGCCGGAGCCATGGCTTCAATGACGGACTCGAAGTCGTGCGCGCCGTGACCATCGGCGATAGCACGGGATACAAGGGCGTGGATGGATTCCAGGTGGCCCGTGTCGATGCCTGCCGTCCGACTTTCCGCAATGATCTGTTCCAGTGAAAGACTCCAGACATCCAGCGTTGCTCCAACGTCTTCGGCGTAGTTCCTGGCAATGGCCGACGTCATCATCTTCTCGAGGTCGGCCGACAAGGGGCCTTCGCGCATGTAATCCGACACCATGAGCCTCAGAAACACTGTCGGGTCCATGTCGGCGGCCCGGCACATCGCGGTGCCGTGCAGCATGCCGACGTAAGCGTGCAGGGCAAAGGCGAGTTGGGCGGCGATCAGAGTGGTCGCACCGCCCGGCGCTTCGGAAACGTGCAAGGGGCGTGCCGCAACGGCGCAGAGTGCAGGCCGCACGGTCTCGAAGACCGGCGTGGAGCCGGAACAGAGGATGGTCGCCTTGCCCGCGCGCACCGTCGAGGGATAGTCCTGGATCTGGGCTTCCAGGTAGGCGATGCCGTGTCGTTCAGTCCATGCGGCAAGATCGCGCGATTCCTTCGCGGTCATGCTCGAAAGGACGACCAGTGTGTTCCCGCGCAGTGCCCCGGCCACTGCCGCATTCTTCACGCTGTCGACAGTGGCGGCATGGTCGCGCAGACATGTCAGGACGACCGTACCGCGACGCACGGCTTCGGCGATGGTGGGGACTGCCTGGTCGCCGTAGGGCCGCGCCCGGTCGGGATCGCGGTTCCACACGATCACGTCAAACCCCTTCATGATCAACCGGTCGGCAAGCGCGCTTCCCATCTTGCCAAGACCCAGCACCGCTACCGCTGGCAAATTCGATCCAGATGTCATGACAGCACCCTTCTTCGGAGCGGTTCTGTAGCAAGGTTCAGCTTCGTGCCGCCACCCGCACCACAGGATGCCGGTTCAACGGATATCACGGCAATCCGCGGTGACAAGATCCCGATGACCGCCATGCCCGAACCTGCAGATACCGATCATCAGGGCGAACATGCGGACGTTGCGGCGTCAACGACATCTCTTCCCGCGTGAGTCTTCGTCTGCTACGCCGGCAAGACTTTCTCAACGGCGCACGAAGCTGGTTCCATCGAGCACCGCGGCAACGCGAGCCTCTCGCAGGTGTGTGTCGACCCCCGAGAAGAATGTCCGTCTCTATGGCCGCAGGTGAAAGAGCCCCTCGCCGAACGAGCGCATCTGACCGAAAGCGCTCTACGGGGTCGCTCCTGGCTGCATATCTCGTTGTTCCGAGATCCACTCGTACTCGTAGCTCGTGATCTCGAACGGATTGCCGTAGGGATCGCTGAAGTAGAGCGACCACGATGAATCGTGGTCTACCAGGTCGAACTTCGTATTGAGCGCATCGCCGAGATGCTGCTGCCAACCGAGCAGCCCCTTGCCATCGACCCTGAATGCTATGGTTGCGTGATTGTGCGGCATCTCGCGCTCGAACATCGCCAGATGGATGCTGCCGTCAGCATCCTGGATGGTGAGCGGGCCTCCGTCGGCGGCCCAGTTCTCAAGCGCTGCCACTCGCTCGAATCCCAGAACCTCACGGTACCATTTTTCCGCCTGCGGACGGTCGGGCACATACACATGGATATGGTCTATCCCCTGAAGCCTGGGAATCATGGCTGCCTCTCCCGTAGTATCACGAATCGGGCGTCATTCGCTTGGCGTCGACCAGTCGTGTACGCCAGCCATCCGGTTCGCGCAAACTGAAGGGTGGTGCGCCCGGTTGATGCTGGTCGCGTGTTCGGAATTCAATGGCATGGCACGCAGATTCGATCTGCGCGAAGTCCCGGCGGAACCCCAGTATCCTTGCGTTCATGATCCCTGGTCCTCGCGGGCAGCAAACCACTTCGCATAGTCCCCGCGGGCAGCAATCCAGTCCGCATAGACAAGCTGTACACTTGGCCGGGACATGACGGCATCAGCGATCCGCTTGACATTGGGGAATTCCGCCGTTGTCGGATGACCGAGTGACGGAGCAAGCCAGGTGGTCAGCATGAAGAGGTAGATATCGGCCGCACTGAACCGTTCGCCCAGGACCCATTCGCTATCGCCAACCTGGTCGTCGATCACTTTCCACGATTCGCGCAATCTCCTGATGCCGCGCCTTCGGGCACCCGCCTCATCGGCGGGCGTATCGGCAAAGCGATCCGGATAATAGAAGGTCTGGAAAGCCGTCTGCACGGTGTTGGAAAAGTACACCAGCGTCTGCAGGTACCTTCCGCGTTCCGGCTCATCGAACCCGGGCGCCAGGTTTGCCCCGGGATGTCGATCGCACAGGAACACGGTGATCGCGGCACACTCGTACATGCCCTTGTCGTCCCACAGAAGAACCGGCACCCAGCCATTGGGGTTGATCGCCAGCTGCTCCGGCGGGCGAGGCTTGCTCATGTCTATCGTCGACTGGATCAATTCGTAGGGCTCGCCGATCTCTTCGAGGATCACGCGGACCCCCATGGCGGCACTGCCTAGTGCATAAAACAGCTTGTACATCTTGGACTCCTCCCCGTTCGTCCGAGGCTTGCAACGAAAGGATCACATTCTCGTGCAGGGCAACGACGCGCACTCTCAGGCGGCGGGCGGTTGCCGGCGACCGGCCCTGTCCCGGGCGAGATGACGGAACAGTTCCTCCTCGCGCTCCTTCAGCAGTGCCGCGCCGTCGCGGGCACTCCAGTCGTACACGCCCCGCCCCGACGGCAGGCCGCGATGCCCCACGTCAACCAGCTCGGTCACCGCCGAAGCGGGTCGGGAACCCGTCTTCAGGTGCGGAATGAGGTAGGCTCCGAATGCGTGCAGCGTATCGAGGCCTCCGATGTCGGCCGACTCGATGGGTCCGGTGATTGAGAAACGCCGCCCGATGGAGGCCTTGACCACCGTGTCGATCGCCTCGGCCGATGCTGCTCCTTCCGCCCACAGTTCCCAGGCCTCGCGCAGTATCGCGTACTGCAGGCGGTTGCCGATGAAGCCCGGAACCTCCTTGTCGACAATCACCGGCTCCTTTCCGGCTGCCCGAAGGACGTCGCAGAGCCACGGCGCCACGTCCGGGTCGCTCTCCGTCCCGGCGCAGACTTCGACGAGGGGAATGAGCTGCGGTGGATACCAGAAGTGGGCGGCGATCACGCGCCCGCGGTGTGCGACGTTCGACACGAGTTCGCTGGCGGGCTGCCCGCTTCCGGAAGCGAGGACCGTCGGCGGGGCGCAGATTTCGTCCAGTCGCCCGTAAACCTCGTTCTGCACGCTCCGGTCGGCCGGAACCGCCTCGAGGACGAGTTGCGCATCCGCCGCATCCTCGAGTCTGGTCGAGGTGCGGATGCGCCCGAGGGCTGCGCTCGCTTCACTGGACGTGACAAGCCCCTGCGCTTCGAAGGCGGCGAGGCTTGTCTCGATCTTGCCGGTCGCCACGGCGAGGCTCTCCTCACGCCGGCCAATCATGACGACCCGGTGGCCCGCAGCCGCCAAG
>JAJEHK010000079.1 GCA_022823765.1 Alphaproteobacteria bacterium
GTCGCCATGCCCCGGGTGGCGTCGGGATCATTGGAAATGAAGATGTCGCCTTCTGCGACATCGTCACCGATCCGCTCCAGGGCTCCGGCCATGGGCATGCCGATCATCATCAGCACGCCGTAGCGGCGCGGCGCGGCAAACACCTCGCCGGACCGGGACACGAGAACCGAACCGTAGTCCTGTGTTTCCTTGACGAAGACGGTGTGCGCCGTGCGTGAAATCACGCCCGCCATCTCGTCGACAATGGCCTGAAAGCGGTTGAGAAGGATCTCGAGGCGAACGGGATCGTCCATCAGATTCGTTCCCCGATGAGGTTCCCGTATTCATCAACCATCAGCACGAATCCCGGCGGCACCCATGTCGTGGTGTCGTACTGCTCGATCACCAGGGGACCAGGATAGTTCACCCCCTGCCGCAGGTCCTGGCGCCGCCACACGTGAGCCTCTACCACGTCCCCCGCTTCGTGAACACGCCGCACACCCCGGGAGCCGCTGCCGCCTCCGGCAGGCCGGGAAAGGGCCGGAGGAGAAGGCGTGACCCCGACAATCTGCAGGCGTGCTTCCAGCATCCGCACAGGTGCGTGCGGGTCGTGGTAGCCGTAGACCTTCTGATAGCGCTCGTGAAACCACCGATTCAGGTCTTGCGTCGACAATTCCGCGACATCCGGAAACGGCACGTTGATCTCGTAGGACTGACCGATATGGCAGAGATCCGCCGATCTCAGGACATGGACGTCCGCCACCCCGGCATCCTGCTCCTCCAACCAGGCGCGGGCCTCATGTTCGAGAAGGGCATAAACGTCGCCAAGATCCCTGTCCGAGAGGGTGTCGAGATCACGCCACACGCTCTGGACGAAGTCGGCACGGAAATCCGCGACGAGGCATCCAAGAGCGCACAGCGTCCCGGGGGCGGGTGGCACGATGATGCGGCGCAGGTCCAGTTCGCGCGCCAGCATGAAGGCCTGCGTCGGGCCGGCGGCGCCATAGGCCAGCAGGGAAAATCCTGTGGTGTCGATTCCCCGCCGCGCCGTCAGGGGCAGAAGCTGCGCGTAGATGTTGGCTGTCGTCACCTGGAGAATCGCATCGGCGGTCTCGCTCCGCGTGCGGACGATGACGGCTGCCAGCTGGTCGATCGCGGCATGGGCCCGCTTGTGATCGAGAACCATCGTGCCATCGAGGAGGCTGTCCTCGGCGATGATGCCGGCCACGAGATAGGCATCGGTGACAGTTGGCTCCGTGCCGCCCCTGCCATAGCAGGCCGGGCCCGGCAGGGCGCCGGCGCTCCGGGGCCCCACCTTGAGCACGCCTTCGCTGTCCGTCCAGGCAATCGAACCGCCGCCGGCGCCGACCGCCGACACATCGACAGCCGGCATGATGACCGGGATGTCCCCAATCGTGTTGTCGGTCGCCTGGCCGATGGCTCCCTGGATGATCGACACGTCGACACTGGTGCCGCCCATGTCGAGGGTGACGACATGATCGTCTCCGATGGAACCGGCGACATGGCGGGCGCCGATGACTCCCGAGGCCGGACCGGAGAGCAGGGTTTCGACCGGCCGGCGGGCCGCCGAGGCGGCGGTCATCACACCACCGTTCGACTTCGTCGAAAAGACACGGCATGGCATGGCCAGGTCCCGTGTCCGTTTCTCGAGGGTGTTGAAGTAGGCTTCCATGCGACTGCCGACATAGGCATTGATGACACTGACGAGAGCGCGTTCGTACTCCCGTTGCTGGGGCCACACGTCGGTCGAGATCGTGACGTAGGTTTCCGGAAAACTCTCCGTGATCCACTTCCTTGTCAGTCGTTCATGACGAGGATTGCGATATGCGTGAAGCAAGCACACGGCAATGGTCTCTACACCCTCCTCCAGCAGGGTGCGGACCTGTTCCTCCACGTCCTCGCGACGCAGAGGCCTGATCACCTCCCCGTCGGCCTTCAGTCTTTCGTCGACCGGACGGACCAGCCTGCGGGGCACCAGCGGAACGGGCCGGGGCACGAAGAAGTCGTTCGCCTTCGAAAGACGCAGGCGGCGCAACTCGAGCGTATCGGTGAACCCCCGGGTCATCAGCACCCCGGTACACGCGCCCTTGCGCTCCAGAAGCGTGTTGACGGCGAGCGTGGTGCCATGGGCAAAGTAGCGGATGGCGGCAGGGTCAATGCCATAACGCCTGGTGATGTCCTCAAGTCCCCTCGCCACCGCCAGCGACGGATCCTCTGGCGTCGACGGCGTCTTCAGCGCCACCACCTCTCCCGACCGGGTGTTCATGAGCTGGAAGTCGGTGAAGGTTCCACCGATATCAACGCCAAGACGCCAGCCGTCTTCACGCATCGTGCGGGTCCCGTCCGTATCGTTCGACATGCGTGAGAACCGGTTGATTCACTGGACGCCGGACGGCACCGACCGGCCCTGAACTGTCATGTGCCGCGTCAGCTCCCGGGGGCCGGCGCACCCTTCGACCGGCGCCCGAGCAGCCGGTAGAGATCGTGCTCACGGCGGACAAGTTCGTGATCGTTGTTTTCCTGCCAGACAGCTTCGACCGCCGGCCTGTTCTTCTGGCGTTCGGCCTTCAGGGCACGGATGAAGCTGCCGTCCTTGATGTTGGCGATCATCCGGCGCATGCCTTCGAGCGTCCCTTCCTCGTCGAAGTACTGTTTCGACCACACGAGATGGCCGAACTGCGCCGTGGCGCTCGTCCGCTTCATGCGCTCGAAGGCGCCGAGATCGCGCCCGTACTCGGCGAACTTGACGCTTTCGCCGGACGCATAGAGATCCAGCATGACCGCCTCGGGAGAACAGCCCGCCTCGACGAGGGCCGTGTACATGGCGCGCAGGGCATAGAGTCCCGGCTGATGTTCCTCGAAGAGATCGATGAGAACCTCCTCGCCGAAACTCGATTCCAGCGCCCCCATTCTTGTCGTGCCGATGGCCCAGGAGATCGCAAGGCACATGTCGAGAGCCCTGCCGCTGCCATCCTGGGCGACGGCAATGAGGCTCGGAAAGCCTCGCCCCTCCAGGAACGTCGCCCGCACCCCCTCTCCGAGCATGCGTGGCGCCACCATGACGACATCCGTCTGCGGATCCGGGACAATCTCGCCGTAATGGATGTTGAAACCATGGGCAAAGCACATGACATCACCGGGTTTGAGGCTTTTCTTCACCCAGTTTTCATAGACGTCAGGCTGACTGTCATCGGATGTCAGCATCATCAGGACATCAGCCCGGGCAGCCGCCTCCTCGATGGTCAGGAGATCCCATCCGTCAGCCCGGGCGCTTTCGGCATACTCGTCCTCGATGTTGCCGACGACCACGTCGACACCACGGTCCTTCATGTTGAGCGCCTGGCTGCGTCCCTGGTTGCCATAGCCGATCACGGCAACCGTCCTGCCGTCGAGCAGGGCCGGATCGGCATCGTCATCAAAATAGAACCTGCCCATGGTATCTCCTGGCGGTAGTCTTTCGGGGGCGGAGTGTACTGCAAGAAGGATGCCATCGGGAACACGGCACGACATCCGGGATTATCGCGCCACAGGATTTGCTGCGCCGCTCACGGCCATGCCGGCCGAGGACGCCGCCCGCATCCTCTCCAGGCTCGAAGCGGTCGACGTCGACCTGCCGCACCCCTGGTACTACAAGTCCTACCTGCTCTTCACGTGGATGGATGAACTGGTGCGTCAGCCCGCCATCCTCGATGCGGTGGAGCGGTTGACGGGCCCGGACATCATGGTGATGAGCGCCGACATCTGGACCAAGCCTGCGCGGGACCGGCGCCACATCTCCTTTCACCAGGATGCCGGCTACTGGAACCTCGATCCACTCGACATCGTCACGGCCTGGGTTGCTCTCACACCGGCGACCTCGGCCAACGGCTGCATGCGCTTCCTTTCCGGAACCCACCTGCTCGGACGCGTCGTCCACGACGAATGCCAGGCGGCCGACAACATGCTCTCCCATGGCCAGACCGCGAGGATCGATACCACGGCGTGGCCGGTCTACGACAACGAGCTCGAACCGGGCGCCATGTCGCTCCACCACGCCCTGCTTGCACATGGATCCGGCCCGAACACGACGGAGAGGCCTCGGACGGGGATCTGCATCCGCTACCTCCCGGGACGCATCACGTGGACCGGCGGACCACCGGTGTCGGCCATGCCGGTAAGGGGGCGCCACGAGGGCAATCTCGTTCTGGAGCGACCGCCTTCAAGCGATCTTTCCCCGGAAGCGGTCCGCCAGCATACACGCCTGCTCGCACCCCACGCCTCGCGGCGCTACGTGACGTTCTGATGACGACCCTCCGGACGAGCATTGACAAGAGCCTCCGCGAGACAGGCCTGGTCATCGGACACATCGGGAACAAGGCGCTGCATCCAGGAGTTTCGCGCCTCGGTCCTGGACGCCACTCGTTGCCCTGGCGCAGGCCACGCCCGTGCCCGTTTCATCAGGCGGAACGCTGAGTTTGCCGCCAGTCCGCACGAACTGCCACGATATCCGGGAAAGGACGACCCATGCCCTCTCGACGCCCGTCGATTGATCTCGCGAACGACCCGTTCGTGAGCGGCTCCTACTCTCTGCGCAACCCTCGGGAGGCCGAGGCGTTCTATCGGGTGTGGGCTGACGACTACGAGGATCACATGGTCGGCGAACTGGGCTACTGTTCGCCGCGCCTCGTCGCCGAGCGCCTGATTCGGCATCTCGCCGACACCGATGCAGAGGTACTCGATATCGGGTGCGGAACCGGATTGACGTGTGATCTCCTCGCCGAGCGTGGATTTGGCAACATCGATGGAATCGACCTGACGGTGTCAATGCTGAAAAAGGCCCGGACTCGCGGAATCTACCGCAACCTGATCCAGGCCGACCTCAACGAACCCATTGATTTACCTGACCGGAGCTACGATGCGATGGTCTCCTCGGGCACCTTCACGTGCGGTCACGTCGGCCCCAAACCCTTTGACGAGCTGGTGCGTCTCCTGCGGCCCGGCGGCCTGTGGTCATTTTCAATTCACATGGACATCTGGCAGCCTGCCGGGTTCAGGGCGACTCTGGATCGTCTCGTCAGCCAGGGCCAGCTCGCCTGCGTGGAAAAGGAACCGGACAGATTCTTTGAAACACTGGAGCCAGCCGGCTGGTTCTTTGTGTATCGCAGGCTATAGGGGACACAGACCGCTGGCGAACCGGCCCTTCTGCGTCAGGACCAGTGCGATGGCATCGAATGAATACGGCGCCGTCGTTCCAGGCAGCGCACACCATCCTTGAGTTCCCGGACGCCATCTTCGAATGGCCATGGGGGGCACGATCGAGTACAGCGTCAGACACCGATGGTGGCGCGCCGCATTACTCGGCGAAAGCCCATGTCGCCGCGCATGGCGGCAAGATCATCCTCGAGGGCAATGTGCATGGTGCAGCGGTTGTCCCAGATGACAACCGTGCCGGTCTGCCAGCGGAAGCGGCAGGTGAGGATGTCCTGGGTTGCATGGCGCTCGAGGTGATCCAGGATCATCCGGCTTTCCTCGTCGGTCATGCCTTCGATGCGGTGGCAGTAACTCGGACTGATAAGGAGTGATTCCCGCCCGGTTTCAGGGTGCACCCGGACAAACGGATGAGCCGTGATCTGTCGCTCCGACCCCTGCCTGTGCTGCATCTTCATGCCCTTGAAGGTGTCGGTGTGGCGTTGCGGTGTGCCCGAATCGTGGATCGCGCGGAGCTGACGCAACACGGCCTTCATGCCCTCCGACAGCATTTCCCAGGCCAGGTACATGTTGGCGAACAACGTGTCACCGCCGACCGGGGGAACCTCGAGGGCGTAGAGAACCGCGCCGGCCGGAGGCTGTTCGCGAAACGTCATGTCCGTATGCCAGAGATGGCCGAAATTGATGACCTCGTCGGGCTCCTTGACGATCTCGATGAGTTCGGGATAGCCGTCGATGCCGTGCACGAACGGGTATTCCTCGAGCCGACCGAAGCGACGCGAAAACTCGACCTGCTGCGCGGGCGTCAGTTTCTGGTCGTGAAAGAAAAGGACGAGGTACTCCAGATAGGCGTCGCGCAGCGCGGACCAGGTCGAGTCGTCCAGCGCCCGGGACAGGTCGACCCCCGTCACTTCCGCGCCGATGGCCGTGGCGTAGGGATGTACAGCGAAGTCGGACATGATAAGCGCCTCCGAATGCCGGACTCATACTAGTCCCTGATTCAATCATTTGGAGCCGCAAGCGAGAAACGGAAGAAGGAGGGGATAGGGAAGAAGCGGGAGTGCCCGCCGACACCTGTGGAGCCGAAGGCGCGGCATCGAAGGCTTCTGGCGCACAGTTCCCGATGCGGCAGGATAGAAGACGGATCTCGATGTCAGTGGGAAGCGTGCGCTGCTTCTTGGACCCAGTCTGCGAACTCGTCGACGTGCACGAGAGTCGGGCCCTTGGTCTGCCACGCCTGGCGCATGCATTCGCTGAGTTCCTCCAGGCCGGAGGGTTCCGCTTAGGCCATGCCGTAGGCTTGTGCCAGCGTGGCGAAATCGGGGTTCCTGGGGTGTACGCCGATTTCTTCGATCTGCTGCTCCCGCATGAAGCGGGCGATCTGTTTGAGGCTGTGATTGTCCCAGAGCACGATGGCAAGAGGGAGTTCGTGTTCGACGGCCGTTGCAAGTTCCGCCATGGTGAACTGGAGCCCGCCGTCGCCTATGAGCACGGCGCCGGGCCTTTCGGGTGCGGCGAACGCTGCTCCGATTGCCGCGGGCAGAGCGAAACCCAGGGTGCCGTAGCCGGCGGGAAAGAACCACTGGCGCGGCCTGTTGGCCGGAAAGAGCGAGTAGCCCGAATAGGCGATCTGCGTCATGTCCGTGAAGCAGTATCCATCGGGAGGAAGCGCATTCCGGATGGCCTGGATGACCGGTTGGTGCAGCCGCTCGAGGGAACCGAAGTCAGAGCGTCCGGCCCCGCGCGCCTTGTCGAGGGCGTCACTGCCGTATCCGGGCCCGGTATTGCGACCCTCGAGACGCTGCAGGATGCCATCCAGGGACCGGGCGGCATCGCCAAGGATGGCAACATCGGCGCGCCAGTCCCGGGCCAGTGTTCCTGCATCGATGTCGATGCGGATGAGCTTGCCTGTCACCGGCAGGGGCTCGGGAATCCAGAAATCGGGCTCTGCGAACTCCGTGCCGACGGCGATGACCAGCCCGGCTTCGCAGATGAAGGACTGCGTGCCCGGCTGGTCCACCGTCATCTCGAGCGACAGGGGGTGGTCCGCGGGCATGACACCCTTGCCGGCAATCGTCGGCAACACGGCCGCCCCGAGGCGCTCGGCAAGTGCGCGCACCTCCTCGGCCGCATCCACCGAGCCTCCCCCCGTGATGATCACTGCAGGACCGCATGAGGACGCGAGCGACGCGGCGGCATCGAGCGCGCTGCTGTCCGGCACCGGCCGGCCCGGCAGGCGCGCTGCCGCGATCGCGCCCTTAGAGGGTTGAGGCAGCACATTCAGCGGAACCGAGATGTGACAGGGCCGGGACCTGTGGGAGGCGAAGTGGGCGAAGGCGCGATGGACGAGTTCCATTGCCTGCGCGGGTGTCGTTGCGATCTCGCTGAAGTGTGTGATCGGCGCAGTCACGGCCCGTTGGTCCGGAATCTCGTGAAGCCGTCCTCTGCCCATGCCAAGATCGGCGAGGCTGTTGACGGAAGAGAGAACCAGCATGGGCTGCGAATCGGAGTAGGCCTGGCCGATCGGCGTCGCCGCGTTGGTGATGCCGGGACCGCTGATCAGCAGGCAGACTCCGGGCCGGCCGGAGATGCGTGCATAGCCGTCCGCCATGAAACCCGCCCCCTGTTCATGGCGCACGCCGATATGGCGGATTCCGGCTTCCGGGAGAGCTCGATAGAAGTCGAGAGTGTGAACACCGGGCATGCCGAAGACCGTGTCGACACCGTAGGCCTTCAGAAGATGTATCAGGGCCTCTCCCGTGCTGAGCGTCGTCATTGTCCGGTCTCTCCGGTTTCGGCGGCAATCGCCTCGAGTGCCGCGGCCAGACCTGAATGGATCGACCCCGTCTCGTCGGCGACGACCATCCATTCGGTTCCCAGTTTCCTGGCGAGGATGCGTTCCCCGGCTGTCCAGCCCGGCATGATCCAGGGCTTGCCGGCGGCTGCGGCAGCGCTTGCGATGGTCTCCAGGTCCTGGCGGTCTTCGGCGGAGAAGCGGTAGCGGTCCCGTCCGCACGACAGTGCGAGATCGGAGGGTCCGACGAACACCCCATCAACCGTGTCGAGCGCGAGGATTGCATCGATATCCGCAAGCGCCGCCGCGCTTTCGATCATGGGAAAGCACAGTTGCCGCCGATTCTCCACTTCGAACCAGCCGTCCGTGGGTGCATCGTAGGCAACGGTCCTGCCACCCGCAAAGCTGCGTGTGCCAAGCGGCGGGTACTTGGCGGCGGCACAGGTCCGGGACGCGTGATCAAGGCCCTCGATGTGCGGAATGATGACGCTGTCACATCCAAGATCGAGTGCCTGCTGGATGGGGATGGCCTCAGGCCCCAGAATCTTCGCGTGGACTTCCATGCCGAGGGCGCGGGCGAAGGGCACC
>JAJEHK010000302.1 GCA_022823765.1 Alphaproteobacteria bacterium
CCGAAGTAGCGGTGCGAGGCGGCGGCGATGCCGAAGGCTCCGGCCCCGAGATAGACCCGGTTGAGGTAGATGGCGAGAATCTCCTCCTTGGTGAACTTGCGTTCCAGCCAGAATGCGAGCAGCACTTCCTGAACCTTGCGCTTGAGAGAGCGCTCGGGTGTCAGGAAGACATTCTTGATGACCTGCTGGGTGATGGTGCTGCCGCCCTGGACCACTTCCCCGGCGCGCAGGTTGACGATGAGGGCGCGCAGAACACCGAAGATGTCCATGCCGCCATGGCTGAAGAAGCGGCGATCCTCGGTGGCGATGACGGCTGCCACGAGATCCGGCGGCAGGCGGTCGAAGGGAACGATTTCGCCGCGAAAGTCGCCGTAGGTCGCGAGAATCCTGTCGTTGGAATCAAGAACGGTCACCGAAGGTGCGCGGTCGCTGATGAGACGGTCGGGATCGGGAAGATCGAGGGCGTACCAGCCGACGAGTGCTCCGGCGAGGAGAGAGATCCAGATGGTGGCGATGATGGTCCAGCGCAGGACAGGAGCGATCATGCGCAGGGGGTGGCGTTTCTTCATCTCGGGTCAGGCGGTGCCCGGTTACACGTCCAGGTTGGTCACCTTCAGGGCATTGGACTGGATGAACAGGCGGCGAGGCTCGACGACATTGCCCATGAGGGTCTCGAAGAGATCGTTCGCCTCGTTGGCGTCCTTCACGGTCACTCTCAGGAGTGCCCGCGCATCAGGGTCGAGGGTGGTTTCCCACAGCTGGTCGGGATTCATTTCGCCCAAGCCCTTGTAGCGCTGGATCGAGGCGCCGCGCTGGGCCAGCTGACGCACCAGCCGGACGAGGTCTCCCGGTCCCTGGACAGGGTGACGCCGTTCCCGGCGTTCGAGGTGACCGGGCCGCGCATAGAGGTCCTGGAGCGAGGGCGCCATGGCATCGAGCGCCATCGCCTCCTCGGAACGCACCAGGCTTGAGGTGATGCGATGGGATTCTGCGACACCGCGAACGGTCCGGCTGAAGACGGCCCCGCCTTCGCCATCCGTCTTGCCACACCAGGCGCCGTCTCCATCCATTTCGCCCAGCCGCTCCGCCACCATGGCGGCCCGGCGGCTCGCTTCGTCGGCATCTGCCAGATGGCGCGGCGACAGCAGTCCGGCGATCGCCGCCCGCTCGGCGATGGCGATCGGCAGATGCCGTCCCAGGGGTTGCAGCAACCTGGCCGCCCGCCGTGCCTGCCTTACCATCTCGTCAAGCTCGGCCGAGCCAATCTGGCGTCCGTCGTGGTGGTGAAACACGCACTCTTCGCGGGCGATGCCCAGGAGATGGTCGTCGAAGGCTTGCTCGTCCTTGAGATACACCTCGCTCGAGCCACGCTTGACCTTGAAGAGCGGCGGCTGCGCTATGTAGAGGTATCCCGCTTCGATGATCCCGGCCATGTGGCGGAAAAAGAAGGTCAGGAGAAGCGTGCGGATGTGAGCGCCATCGACATCGGCATCGGTCATGATGACGATCCTGTGGTAGCGGATCTTGTCGATGTCGAAATCCTCGGCAATTCCGGCCCCCAGGGCCATGATCAGCATGGCGACCTGGTCGGAGGACAGCATCTTGTCGATGCGTGCGCGCTCGACGTTGAGAATCTTGCCTCTGAGCGGCAGGACAGCCTGATTGGAGCGGTCCCTTGCCTGTTTGGCGGATCCACCAGCGGAGTCACCCTCGACGATGAAGAGTTCGGAATTCTCCGGGTTCTTTTCCTGGCAGTCGGCGAGCTTGCCCGGCAGATTGCCGATATCAAGGGCGGTCTTGCGGCGGGTGAGTTCGCGTGCCTTGCGCGCCGCCTCGCGTGCTGCCGCGGCCTCGATGCACTTGGAGACGATCGTGCGGGCGTCCACCGGGTGTTCCTCGAACCACTGTCCAAGGCGGTCGTTGACGATCTGCATGATGACCGGATGCACTTCGGAGGAGACCAGCTTGTCCTTGGTCTGCGAAGCGAACTTGGGGTCGGGCATCTTGCATGACACCACGGCGGTCAGTCCTTCGCGCATGTCCTCGCCGGAGATCGACACGCGATCGCGCTTGAACAGTCCGTTGGCCGAGGCATAGGCCTGGACGGTGCGGGTCAGCGCATTGCGGAAGCCTGCAAGATGTGTGCCGCCGTCACGCTGGGGAATGTTGTTCGTGAAGCAAAGCGTGTTCTCGTGATAGGCGTCCGTCCACTGCATCGCGACCTCGACGATGATGTCCTCCCGGTTGTCGCTGAAATAGATCACCTCGCCGTGAAGACCGGTCTTGTTGCGATCGAGCCAGGTCACGAACGCCCTCAGCCCGCCCTGATAGAAGAATTCCTGGGCATGCCGTTCCACGGTGCGGTGATCCTCGAGACGGATGCGCACGCCGTGGTTGAGGAACGCCAGTTCACGCAGTCTGTTCTCCAGCACCCCGATGTCGAACTCGGTTCTCGAGAAGGTGACGGGTGACGGCGTGAACGTGACCCTTGTTCCAGTCTTCGTGGTCGGTCCCCGAGCCGCCAGCGGGGCTTCCGCCACACCGTCGGCGAAGAGGAGGAGATGTTCCTCGCCACCACGCCAGATGACCAGTTCGAGATGGGAGGAGAGGGCATTGACCACTGACACACCCACCCCGTGCAGCCCGCCGGAGACCTTGTAGCTGTTGTGGTCGAATTTCCCGCCAGCATGCAGGCGAGTCATGATGACCTCGGCGGCGGACACCCCTTCTTCGAGGTGGATGTCGGTGGGGATGCCGCGCCCGTTGTCTTCGATGGTGATTGATCCACCTGGATTGAGCGTGACCGAGACGGTATCGCAGTGTCCGGCCAGAGACTCGTCGATGGCGTTGTCGACGACCTCGAAGACCATGTGATGGAGTCCGGTGCCGTCGTCGGTATCACCGATGTACATGCCCGGCCGCTTGCGCACCGCATCGAGCCCTTTCAATACCTTGATGGCATCAGCGCCGTACTCCTCATCGGCTGTCGGCCTGTCGGAGGTGAGCGATTCTTCGTTCATGCTGCAGCCCTCACATCCAGGCGTCGTGCACTGCCGGTCGTGACATGGAAGAACAGGGCCTTGCGGTCGAGGACATCGAACAGGTCCCGGTCGGTTCCCGTCATCCATGCCTGCAGTCCCAGGTCCAGGATCAGCGTGAGGAGCGATTCACGAGCCTTGCGGTCGAGATGGGAGACCACGTCATCGAGCAGCAGGACGGGTGCGCGGCGTCCGCCCGCAAGTCGCGCCGACGCCATCAGGATGGCGATGACCAGGGCCTTTTGCTGGCCGGTGGAGCACAAGGTTGCCTCCATGCCGGCCTCGAGATGATGCACGACGAGGTCCGTGCGGTGCGGCCCCTCGCCCGTCATGCCCTGTTCCGCGTCGCGCCGCCGCGCCGTCACGAGACGGTCGCGGAACCTGGCCTCGGCATCGACGGCCGGCATGTCGGTGATCCAGGTCTCGATGAGGCCGGCAAGGTCGAGGGTGGCGCCGGGAAAGGGCGCGGTGCCGGCAGCGAGGACCGGTGCCAGGAAGTCGCGGAACTCGCGTCTGGCAGCGGCGACGGCTACACCGGTCTCGGCCATGGTGCCCTCGAGTGCCGCAAGCCATGCGGCATCGCGGCTCATCTCGCGCAACAGGCGCAGACGCTCGCGCATGGCGCGTTCGTAGGCACCGATGCGGCGGGCATGCAGCGGGTCATGGACGCACACCATGCGGTCGAAGAAACGGCGGCGGTGCTGCGCCGGTTCGCGGAACAGGCCGTCCATGGAGGGGGTCAGCCACATCAGCGACACGATTTCGGCAAGCGGTGCCTGGCCCTTGCAGTTCTCGCCATCTATTCGGACCAGCCGGCCTCTGGCGTCTTCATCCCCGGGTGTGCCGGTCCCGACCCGTGTGGTCGCATGGCCGGCGGTGATGTCAGCCACAACGGACCACGCGCCCGGGCCGCCGCGGCGTGGTATGTCGGCCAGCCTGGCGCCAACAAGGCCACGGCCCGGCGCCAGGAACGACGCCGCCTCCAGAAGATTGGTCTTTCCCGAACCGTTGGCTCCGGTCAGCACCACCGGAAGGGGGCCGGCCTCGAGGTCGAGATGTTCCCACGAGCGGAAATCGCGCAGCCTGAGACGTCTGATGAAGGGATCGCTCCTGACGGCAGTTGGTCTTGTCACCGTCGCCGTGCCTAGACCCTGAGCGGCATCAGGACATAAAGCGTCCGGTTGTCGTCGGCATCCCGAACGATGGCCGGCGACGAGTCGCGGGACATGACGACCAGCATGATGTCGCCGTCGAAATTCTTTGCCATTTCAGAAATATAGCGTGCATTGAAGCCGATTGTCATGGGTGGTCCCTCGTAATCGACCTCAAGTTCCTCCTCTCCGGTGACACCTTCGAGATTGCTGGCGGACACCTGCAGGCGGCCGGTCGAGATATCCAGCTTGACGGGTCGTCCCTTGTCCGTGGTCGTGATCACGGACATGCGGTCGGTCGCCCTCACGAACGTGTCCTTCGAGACCTTCATGACCCTGTCGTTGTCGTCGGGGATGACCTTCTCGTAGTTCGGATAGGTGCCGTCGATGAGCTTGGACGTCATCTGGATGGTGCCGGACCGGAAGCTCATCTTTCGTTCCGCCACTTCGATGTCGATGTCTTCGTCGGCAGTGTCGATCAGACTGCGCAGCACATGGATGGTCTTGTTGGGCACAATGATTCCCGGCATGCCGTCGGCGCCCTCGGGCTGCTCGGTATCCACCCTGGCGAGCCGGTGCCCGTCCGTGGCCACGGCGCGCAGCGCGGGGCTGCTGTCGCCGGATGTCGCGTGGAAGAAGACGCCCTGCAGGTTTTCCCGGGCGCCCTCCACGAGTGCAGCGAAATGCGTGCGGTCGAGGAGGCGCCGCAACTCCACGGCCGGCAGCGAAAACCCGTGGCTGAAGGCCGTTGCCGTCATCAGGGGGAAATCCTCAGGCGGCAGGCAGGCGAACTCGAACTGCGTGGGCCCGCAATGGATCGACAGTCGCCCGCTCACCTGATCGCGCTCGAGTGCCACCTGGGCACCGTCGGGGAGAGTGCGGCAGATGTTCTGGAGCAGGAACGCCGATGCAGTCGTGGTGCCTGATGCACTGACGTCCGCGGCGACGTTCTGCACCACCTCGAGATCCATGTCGGTGGCGGTGAGACGGAGGTTCTGCTCGTCCGCGTCGAGTCTGACATTGGCAAGAACGGGTATGGTGCTGCGCCGTTCGACAACGCTGTTTGCGTGCGTCAGTGCCGTCATCAGGGCGCTACGTTCAACAACAAGTTTCATGGACCAGCATCCCTGGCAGGTATACGCCGACCGGGGTGCGGTCCCCGCCGGCTGGCATGTCACGCCAATCTAGCAGGAAGCGGCATGCATGTGCCACACCATTGCCGCTTAGCGGGCAGGTTGGCCTAGCAGATGCTCCAGAGTTTCGACATCCTCGGCCAGAGCCGGATCCTTCGCCTTGAGCTCCTCGATCTTGCGCACACCGTGCATCACCGTCGTATGGTCGCGGCCGCCAAACCTGCGGCCGATTTCGGGCAGGCTGCGGTTGGTCAGGCGCTTGACGAGGTACATGGCGACCTGACGCGGTCTGGCGATCGCCCTCTCCTTGCGGCTCGACAGCATGTCCGCCAGACGCAGGTTGAAGTGGTCGGCCACCATCTTCTGGATCTCCTCCACCGTTACCCGTCGTTCCTGGGCGCGCAACAGGTCGCGCAGCAGTTCGCGGGTTGAATCGAGGGTCACCGGCTGCCCCACCATGTGGACATGGGCCACAACCCGGTTGAGCGCTCCTTCGAGTTCGCGGACGTTGGAGGTGATGGTGGTGGCCAGAAACTCCAGCACATCTGCCGGCACCACGTCTTCCGGATCGATGCCGGGCCGCTTCTCGCCGATGCTGTGAACCAGCTTGTTCTTCAGAATGTCGAGTCGCAAGGCGTAGTCGGCAGGACGGAGCAGGGCCACGACGCCGCCGTTGAGGCGAGAGCGCAGACGCTCGTCGATCCCCTCGAGATTCGAAGGCGCCCGGTCAGCGGTGATCACGATCTGCCGGTTGAGGTCGGCAAGGGCATTGAAGGTGTGAAGGAATTCTTCCTGCGTGGACGCCTTGTCGGCTATGAACTGGATGTCGTCGATCATCAGGACATCCACCGACCTGAATTCGTTCTTGAATGCCATCGTGTCCTTGAAACGAAGGGCGTGCACGAAGCGCGTCATGAACTTCTCGGCCGACATGAAGAGACCCTGGCGTTCCGGCCGTTGCGTACGAATCCGCCAGGCGATGGCATTCATCAGATGGGTCTTGCCCAGTCCGACGCTGCCGTAGAGATACAGCGGGTTGTAGGAAACCCGGTTGCTGTCAGCGACGTCCATGGCGGCCCGATGGGCGAAGTGATTGGTCTCGCCGACCACGAAGTTCTCGAAGGTGAACCGCGGATTGAGCTGGGTCGCGGCGCCGGCCACGTCCCTGGAAACACGTGTCAGGCCGTCAATGGTCCCGGGTCGGCGCTGGACGGGGCGGATTTCCCGGGTCCTGGGACGCCGCTCGGGAACACCGACAGCAATGGCGATGTCGGTGATCTCGTCGCTCTCGCCGCACCACAGGTCACGCAGGCGCTCGCCACATCGCGACATGACCCACTTCTTCATGTTGTCTCCCGGCACCCGCAGCACGACCTTGGTCCCCGACACCCCGTCGAGGGTAAGGGGCCGCAGCCACGTTCTGAATGCCGCTTCCCCAAGCTCGGCCCTCAACCGCGAGCGCACACGCTTCCACTGGTCTTCGACGAGGGCCGTCCGCTTCAGCTGCCGGGTGGTCATCAATTCTTCCTCCCGGTTGAACCATGCAGCCCTGCCCGAAAGCAACTCTTTGTTATTGTTCTAGAAAATGTGACGCCCATCGATTGAATGCCCCCCGGCTTTCCCCGAAATGTGCTCCCGGTTGTCCTGGTTTCCGTGTGTTTCGCCTCGCTCTCTCACCCAGGGATCGGCTCGCGATCCGTGTTTCAAACTAGAGCGGGCATTGCCGAACGCAAGCGACAATCCGCCTGCGGGGCTGGGCGGGACTGTTGACGTTCGCTGTATGGATCGGGGAAAGAGAACCTTCCCGTTGTAGCGGAAAGGGGAGCCGGTTACGCCAGATTGGGCAGCACACCGCCGCCGGTCACTACATCTTGGCGATACGCCTTGAGAGTCGTGAGACCTTTCGTGACGCTGCGTTGCGATGGATAACTCCGAGTTGGGCCCCTCGCGCCAGTTCGGACTCGGCCTGCCTCAGCATGGTCGCGGCCGCATCCTTCTCGCCAGCCGCAATCGCCGTTTCGACCTTGACCACGAAGGTGCGCATGCGGCTCATCCGCTGGCGGTTTACCGCGGTTTTGCGGGCTGTCTGTCGTACCCTCTTGCGGGCCTG
Source organism: Alphaproteobacteria bacterium (assembly GCA_022823765.1). Classification (GTDB taxonomy): domain Bacteria; phylum Pseudomonadota; class Alphaproteobacteria; order SP197; family SP197; genus SP197. Next base: position 7,433 of record JAJEHK010000302.1, read on the forward strand.
CAGGCTGTTGGCCATGTCGTTTCATCCAGTCAACGAACGGCGGCTTATACCCGTGGCCGCAGAGGCCGTCAATTCAGGAAATCTGCGGAGTCTCGGCCTCCCTCGCAGTGGCCGGAGGCAATTGCGAAACCAAAGCCTTTGCGAATCGGCCGACTCGAGTCGCGCTCAGCGCTGGCAGCGGCCACAAAGATACGTCGAACGCCCCGACTGGACGATCCGCCGGATGGTGCCGCCACACCCTGCATTCGGACAGGGAGCGTTCTCGCGGCCATAGACGCGGAAGTCGTGCTGGAAGTAGCCGGGCTCACCCGACGTCTGGACATGATCCCTGAGTGACGCGCCTCCGGCGGCGATGGCCCGGCGAAGGACATCGCCAAGTGCGCCGGCGAGGGCCGCCGCCCGGCCAGGACCGACATGGGCTGCCAGACGGCGAGGCGAGATGCGCGCCTGGTGGAGGGCTTCCGAGGCATAGATGTTGCCGACGCCACCGACAATCCCCTGGTTGAGAAGCGCCGCCTTGACTGGCGTCCGGCGTCCGGCAAGACGGGCGAGAAAAGCATCTGACGTGAATGAGTTGTCGAGGGGATCGGGGGCGAGGTGGCGCAGCAGTGGATGGTCGGCCTCGCCGGTCCCGGCCACGAGGGTCATCAGGCCGAAGCGGCGCTGGTCGTTGAAGACGATCTCGGTACCGTCCTCAAGAGTGAGCACGACGTGATCGTGGGACCCGGGGAGGGAATTGGCGAGACGCCGGACGAGAAAGTGTCCCGACATGCCGAGATGACAGATCATTACCTCCCCATCGTCGAGATCGACCAGAAGATACTTCGCCCGACGCCGCAGCCCCGTCACCCGGCGCCCTGCAAGGCGACTGGTAAAGTCGGGGGGAAAGGGAATCCTGAGATCCGGACGGCGCACCTCGACACGGGCAATGCGCTGGCCGCGGAGAACCGGCTCGAGACCCCGGCGGACAGTTTCGACTTCGGGAAGTTCCGGCATGGATATTGCCAGTGTCTGTGATCAGGCAACTGTGACAAGTTCATGCCAAGCGCACAATGAACCGGTCACCCGCAGTCCGGTGTCCTCTGCGGCCCCATCGCCCCGGTGGCTTCGCCCGGGATCGGGCAACGCCAACCTGTGCTACAAGGCGTCATGACCATGAATGACTACCACGACCATGCCGGCCGGTTCGGCGAGGAGCATGTCGGTGAATCCCGCAAGGAGGACATGGTTGGCGCCGTCTTCGACGAAGTGGCGGACTCCTATGATCTGATGAACGATCTCATGTCTGCAGGAGTCCATCGCCTGTGGAAACGCGAGATGGTGACATTGCTGGCCCGCGATCTCTCGCGCGGTCACATCATCGATGTTGCCGGCGGTACCGGCGATGTCGCTTTCGCCCTGGCGCGCCGCGGGTTCCGCGTGGATGTTGTCGACATCAACAGGGCCATGATCGATGTCTCGCGGTCGCGCCGCCCGGCCGGAGTTCCCGCCGGATCGCTGGCCTTCGTGTGCGGTCGCGCCGAGGCACTGCCCTATGGTGACCGTTCGGTGGACGGCTGCACCAATGCCTTCGGCATCCGCAACGTCACGCACATCGACCAGGCCCTTGCCGAGGCCTTCCGGGTCCTCAAGCCCGGAGGCCGGTTCCTGTGTCTCGAGTTCGGCCGTCCGGCGCGGCCCGTTGCCGGCCTCTACCGCCGTGCCTCGCGCGCCGTGATCCCGCGCCTCGGCGCCCTCGTTGCCGGAAGCGCCGGCTCCTATCGTTATCTCGTGGAGAGCATCGCCCGCTTTCCCGACCAGCAGCGCTTTGCCGCCATGGTCCGCGAGGCCGGTTTCAGTCACGTGGCGACGCGCAACCTCTCTGGCGGAATTGCCGCATTGACGACCGCCTGGCGCCTGTGATGGCCGTGCCGAAGGCAGTTCTCCAGGACATGACAACAGGCGTATAGTGGCGACGGACAAGGGAACTTCGACGATGCTCAACAGAAGAAGTGTCCTTCTCGTCATCTCGGGTGGTGTCGCCGCCTGCAAGTCTCTTGATCTCATCCGCCGGCTGCGGGCGGAAGGGGTTCGCGTGCGGTGTGTTCTCACTCCGGCCGCTCTCGAGTTCGTCACACCTCTTGCCGTGGCGTCGCTTTCCGGCGAGCCGGTCTTCCAGGACCTCTTCACGCCGACCGGTGATGGCGGGATGGACCACATTCGCCTGTCACGGGAAGCGGATCTCGTCGTGGTGGCGCCGGCGACGGCCGATATCATGGGCCGCATGGCAGGCGGCCTTGCGGACGACCTGGCGACGGCTGTTCTGCTTGCCAACGACAAGCCGGTCCTTGCCGCTCCGTCCATGAACGCGCAGATGTGGGAGAATCCCGCCGTCCGCCGCAACGTCGCCCGGCTCGCCGCAGACGGTGTCGCCATGGTCGGACCGGAAGCGGGAGACCTCGCCTGCGGCGAAACCGGACCGGGGCGCATGAGCGAACCGGATGCCATCGTCGACGCCATTGCCGCGCTCCTCGGGCAGAATGGAACCCGGCCGCTCAGCGGCCGCCATGTCCTCGTCACAAGCGGCCCGACGCGTGAACCGGTCGATCCGGTGCGCTATGTCGGCAACCGCAGTTCCGGCAAGCAGGGACATGCGCTGGCGACAGCCTGTGTCGACCTCGGCGCCAGAGTGACCCTGGTGTCGGGCCCCGTGGCGCTTGCCGATCCTCCGGGAGCCGATGTTGTCCATGTGGAGACTGCCTGCGACATGCTGCATGCCTGCCTCGACGCCCTGCCTGCCGATGCCGCGGTGTGCGCCGCCGCCGTCGCCGACTGGCGCGTGACCGAACCCCGGACGTCCAAGTGGAAGAAGGGTGCCGCAGCGCCGCCGGTTCTCGAGCTTGTCGAGAACCCCGACATTCTTGCCACCCTCGCCACTCCGGGCAACAGCCGGCCAGGCCTTGTCATCGGCTTTGCCGCCGAGACCGGTGATGTGCTTGGTGAAGCGACCAGAAAGCGCGACGCCAAGAAGTGTGACTGGATGGTGGCCAACGATGTCAGCCCGGGAACCGGCACCTTCGGCGGTGACGACAACCTCGTCCACCTGGTGGGCCCGCAGGGCGCGGAGGCATGGCCCCGCATGGCGAAGGCGGAGGTCGCACGCCGGCTGGCCGGCAGAATTGCGGATCACTTCAACCCATGACGGTGCTCGTCCGCCTGAGGCCACCTTCGTGCCGGCGCCTTCGGCGACGATCATTGCGACCGATGACGGTGCTGTTCGCAACCGGGGTGTCCGTCTTCTGACCCATGGAGCTTTCCGACTTCACCGAAGAGCAGCTTCACCGCTATGCCCGGCACATCGTCATGCCCGAGGTCGGCGGCGCCGGGCAGATCAGACTGCTGAACTCGCGGGTGCTCGTTGTCGGAGCGGGTGGTCTCGGGGCGCCGCTTCTCATGTACCTGGCTGCCGCCGGTGTCGGCACGCTGGGCGTGATTGACGACGACCGGGTCGATCTCTCGAACCTGCAGCGCCAGGTCATTCACACGACCCCGCGAATCGGAAACTGGAAGACCGAAAGCGCGCGCGGCGCCATCGCCGCCATCAATCCAGGCGTCGAGGTCCGCTGCCACACGGAACGTCTCGACCATCTCAATGCGCTGAGCATTCTTGCCGACTACGATCTGGTGTGCGATGGCTCGGACAACTTCCCGACACGCTATCTCGTCAACGACGCCTGTCATCTTGCGGCAAAGCCTCTGGTGAGCGCCGCCATGATGCGTTTCGACGGCCAGTTGACGACCTTTCCTGCCGACGGCCCGTGCTACCGGTGCCTGTTTCCCGAAGCGCCGCCGGCCGGCCTCGTACCGTCCTGCTCCGAGGCCGGAATTCTTGGCGCCATTGCCGGTGTCATGGGAACGCTGCAGGCCGCCGAAGCCATCAAGGAACTGCTCGAACTCGGCGACCGCCTTGTTGGTACCCTGCTGATCTACGACGCCCTGGCAGCCTCCTTTCACAGGGTCGCCTACGAGCGCGACCCGGGTTGCGCGCTGTGCGGCGAGGCGCCGGGGATTGTCGATCTGTCCTCCCATGACGGCGGGGAGCATCCGTGAACGCCTACAGCTACCTCAACGACGGGACCCTGATCTACGCCCGGTCGCGGTCCATCATCGAGGCTGAGACCGGGTTGTCGGCGGTTCCGGAGGCCTTGCGCGAGGTGGCGGTGAGGCTCATCCACAGTTGTGGCATGACCGACGTGGTGAAGGATCTCGATGCCTCGCCCGCGGCGGTCGTGGTAGGCCGCCGCGCCCTTGCCGGCGGGGCGCCGGTGCTCTGCGACGTCGACATGACGGCGAAGGGAATCATCTCCCGGCTGCTGCCGGCGCGGAACCGCGTCGTGTGCACGGTCCACACATCCCGGGTGCGGCATCATGCGAAGCGTTCCGCCACCACGCGATCATGGGCGGCGGCGGACCTCTGGGGCGGCATGCTCGAGGGCGCCGTGGTGGCCATAGGCAATGCGCCCACCGCACTCTATCGGGTTCTCGAGAAGGCGCCGGATGTCCGCCCGGCCCTGGTCATCGGCATGCCTGTCGGCTTCGTCGGAGCGGTGGAGGCGAAACGCGCCCTGTCGGAAAGCGGTCTCGACTACATCACGGTTCACGGCCGCCGTGGCGGCAGCGCCATGGCAGCGGCGGCGGTGAATGCGCTCCACGGGACCCTCTAGGTGACGCCCTGGCTTGCCGTTGTGGGCCTCGGCGAGGACGGCCCTGATGGTCTCGCCGAGGCCGCGCGGGCGCTGATCGACGGCGCCGAGGTGCTGGTGGGCGGCCACCGTCACCTCGCCATGGTCGATGCTGGCGACCGGCCTGCACTCGCCTGGGAGTCGCCCCTGTCGCGGACGGTGGAGGCGATTGCCGCCCACGAGGGACGCCGGGTCTGTGTCCTGGCGACAGGGGATCCGATGCACTACGGCATCGGTGTCACGCTGGCGCGCCGCTTCGGCAGGGAGGCTCTCGTGATACTGCCGGCGCCATCCGCCTTTTCCCTCGCCTGTGCCCGTCTTGCATGGCCGCTTGCCTCGACCGTCCAGCTCACGGTGCACGGCAGGCCGCCGGAACTCGTGCGCGCCCATCTCACTCCCGGTCAGAAGATGCTGGTCCTCTCCCACGACGCGACAACGCCACCAACCGTCTGCCGCCTGCTCTGCGAGGCGGGTTACGGTGCAAGCGAGGTCCATGTGTTGTGTCACATGGGCGGCAGCCGGGAGCGTGTGTTGAGCGGCACCGCGAAGACACTGGTCGATTGCCGGGCAGACGATCTCAACACCGTGGCGATCGATCCGAAGGCCGATGCCGGGGTGTTGCCGCTGCCCCGCACGCCGGGTCTTCCCGACAGTGCCTTCCGCAACGACGGCCAGCTGACCCGGCGCGAAGTGAGGGCATCAACCCTGGCCGCACTCATGCCCCTTGGCGGGCAGCGTCTGTGGGACGTCGGCGCCGGCTGCGGTTCCATCGCCATCGAGTGGATGCGGGCAGCCGGGCAGGCCACGGCGATTGCCATCGAGCGCGATCCGGCGCGCTCGGCCATCATTGCCGAGAACGCCGCGGCCCTGGGTGTTCCCGGGATCGGAATCGTCACCGGCACCGCGCCGGAGGCCCTGGAGAATCTCGAAGCGCCCGATGCGGTGTTCATTGGCGGTGGTCTTGCCGCCGGTACCATTGCCGGGCCGTGCTGGGATGTCCTGCCACGGGGAGGACGCATGGTCGCCAATGCAGTGACCGTGGAGAGCGAACAGGTGCTGGCAACCCTCCACCGGGACCTTGGGGGCGAACTGGTGCGGATCGCGGTCTCTCACGTCCGGCCGGTGGGCGGATTCTCCGGCTGGAAGCCGTCGATGCCGGTGACGCAATGGCGCGTCATCAAGCCATGACCGCGGGAGTGCTCTATGGTCTTGGCGTGGGCCCGGGCGATCCGGAACTCGTGACCCTGAAGGCGCACAGGATTCTCGGCGAAGTTCCCGTCATCGCCTGGCCTGCTCCACAGTCGGGCGAGAGTCTGGCCCGATCGATCATCGCCCCGTGGCTGCGCGGTGACCAGGAGGAGATAGCCATCCGCATGCCACTCGACGCCAGCCGTTTTCCGGCCGAAGAGGTCTACACCCGCGCCGTCGACGTTATCAGCCGCCATCTTGACGCCGGCCGGGATGTCGCTGCCATCTGCGAAGGCGATCCGTTCTTCTACGGGAGTTTCATGTATCTCTTTGCCCGTGTGGCCGATCGCTACCAGGTCGAGGTGGTGCCTGGAGTTTCTTCCCTCATGGCCTGTCCGGCGGCCGCCGGAGTGCCACTGGCGGCGCGCAACGATGCGCTGCTGGTCTGTCCGGGCACCCTCACCGAGGATGCAATGACGGAACGCCTCGCCTTTGCCGATTCTGTTGCCATCATCAAGGTGGGACGCCATCTGGCCCGGATCAGGCGCGTTCTCGATGCGGCAGGCCTGCTCGAACATGCCTGGTACGTGGCCCATGCCACCATGGGGCGCCAGGTCGTGATGCCCCTCACGGCCGTCACCGACACCACCGGGCCCTACTTTTCCATGATTCTTGTTCACCGCCGCGGCGAGGCATGGCGATGACCCTTCCCGCCGGGGCCGCGGTGATCTGCCTTGCCGCCTCGGGGCTGCCGACGGCAAGACGGATCGCCGCAAGTCTGCCTGGCGCCCGCGTGCATGGCCTCGCGCACCGGGTGGAGGATGCCGACGTCGCATTCACGGCGACAGTTGACCATGTGGCGGGACTCTTCGCGGCCGGCGTGCCCGTCATCGGTGTCTGCGCCACCGGCATCCTGATTCGCGCGGTGGCGCCTCTGGTCGCCGACAAGTCGAACGAACCCCCGTTGCTGGCCGTGACCGAGGACGGAGCATCGATCATCCCGCTTCTCGGCGGTCACCGGGGCGCTAACCGGCTGGCGCGCCACTGCGCCGCCGTGACGGACGGCCATGCGGTGACGACCACGCTGGGCGACGTGCGCCATTCGCGTGCCCTCGACGAGATGCCATGTGGCTGGCGTCTTGCCGACGCCACCCGAACGGCGCCGGTGATGGCCGCCGTCGCCGCCGGCGAGACGGTCCGACTCAGCGTGGAGGCGGGTGATGGAACATGGCTCGGCGAGACGGGCCTCCTCGCCTCCGATGACGGGCGCCTCGAGGTGTGCGTGACCGACAGGGCCGACCGGTCAGCCGATCTCGTGATGCACCCCCCGGTCCTTGCCGTCGGCGCCGGTTGCGAACGTGGTTGTGATGCCGGGGAACTGGTGTCGCTCGTACTCGAGACCCTGGCGACAGCGGGCCTGGCGCAGCAGGCCGTCGCCTGCGTCGCCAGTCTGGACCTCAAGTCCGATGAACCGGCGATGCTGGCGCTGGCCGAACACCTTGACGTGCCGCTTGTGGTGTTTCCTCCCGAACGTCTCGAAGAAGAGCTGCCGCGCCTTCGCCATCCCTCGGACATCGTCCATGCCGTCACCGGCTGCCACGGCGTGGCGGAAGGTGCGGCCCTGGCCGTGACCGGAGAGGCAGGGGATCTCGTGGTGGCAAAGACCAGATCGCGCCGTGCCACCTGCGCCGTCGCCAGGTCGCCGGCTGCCATTGAAGCCAACGCGATCGGTGCGACGCCGGGCCATCTCGCAATCGTCGGCCTGGGGCCGGGCGCGGACCATCTCAGAACCCTGCAGGCAAGCCGGGCCATCGGCGAGGCAAGTGACGTGGTCGGCTATGGCGCCTACCTCGATCTCATTCCTTCGCTGGTGCGTTCCAAGACCTGTCATGCCTTCGGCCTTGGAGAGGAGACGGAACGCTGCCGGCATGCCCTCGATCTCGCCGCTGCCGGCAGCAAGGTGGTCCTGGTCAGTTCCGGCGATCCGGGAATCTATGCCATGGCAAGCCTGGTGCACGAACTCGTCGACGGCTCTACCCGGTGGCGCGGTGTCGGAATCAGCGTCATTCCCGGCATCTCCGCGGTGCAGCTCGCGGCAGCCGAGTCGGGGGCCCCGATCGGCCACGATTTCTGTGCCATCTCCCTTTCGGATCTCCTGACACCGCGCGACACTGTGCTCTCCCGCGTGCGTGCGGCCGCCGAGGGTGACTTCGTGGTCGCCTTTTACAATCCGGTGTCCGGACGCCGGCGTCTTCTCCTCGGCCTTGCCCGCGACATACTCCTCGAACATCGCGATCCCGCCACACCGGTGGTCATCGGCCGATTGCTGGGGCGCGAGGGACGTTCGCTGGCTCACACGACACTGGCCTCCCTTGATGCCGGCGCCGTCGACATGCTGAGTCTCGTCATCGTCGGTTCGTCCCAAACCAGGCGCTACCGCCACCGGGGGCGCACCGTGGTCTATACGCCGCGTGGATACGACGCCTCATGACCGTTCACTTCATCGGAGCCGGGCCGGGAGCGGCGGATCTCGTCACCGTGCGCGGTCTGAAACTGATCCGTTCATCGCCGCTGGTGCTCTATGCCGGCTCCCTGGTGCCCCGCGAGCTGGTGGCCGAAGCGGCGGCCGATGCCCGCATCATCGATACCGCCCCGCTTCATCTCGACGAGATCGTCGACCTCATGGCCGCCGCCAGCGATGCCGGTGAGAATGTCGCACGCCTGCAGTCCGGCGATCCCTCGGTCTATGGTGCCATCGCCGAGCAGATACGCCGCCTCGACGCCCTCGGCATCACCTGGGACATCACGCCGGGCGTCCCCTCTTTTGCCGCTGCCGCTGCTGCCATCGGCCGGGAACTCACCCTTCCGGAGGTCTCGCAGACGGTCATCCTCACGCGGACCGCCGTGCGGGCGAGCGCCATGCCGGAAGGGGAGAACCTGGCTGACCTGGCCCGCACCGGAGCCACCCTCGCGATCCATCTCTCCGTCAACAACCTTGCACGCGTAGTGCGCACCCTGGTTCCGGTCTGCGGCGGCGACTGTCCGGTGGTTGTCGCCTTCCGTGTCGGCTGGCCCGACGAGTTGCTGATCCACGGCACGCTCGATGACATCCGGGACAAGGTCAAGCAGGCCCGGATCACACGAACGGCGCTCATTCTCGTCGGGCGCGTCCTCGAAGAAAGCGACTTCCGTTCAAGCATGCTCTACGACGAGGCCCACCACCACGTGCTGCGCCCGCCCGCCCGGCGCTGAGGAGGTCAGGTGTCCCAACGGCGGTGGAGCCACAGCCACTGCTCGGGGTGTTCGCGGATCCAGTCCTCGTAGGTTGCGTTGATCGCCCGCAGCATGGTGTGCACGTCCTTTGCTTCGTCTCCGGTCCTGACGACATTGAGGGGACTGAAGAGGTGCACGTGAAACTGTGCGCGGGGTTTGCGCAGGACGCGGATGGGAATGAGCGGAATGTCGTGCTTGAGCGCCAGTTCGGCGAGGGCCGGGGCGGTCATTGCCTCCCGGCCGAAGAAGGAGACCGCTACCCCTTGCGAGTACTTCTGGTCGCCAAGGACGGCGATGGCCCCCTTGCGGCGTATGCCTTTCACCACCAGCTGGGAGCCCTTGCGCCCCTTCGGCGCCCATGTGCCGCCGCACTTGAGCCGCCATGACTGGATCAGGCGTTCAGCCAGAGGGTTGTTCGCCTGGCGGTAGATGATGGTGAGATCGATGTCCTTCTGGGTGGCGAGAAGAATGCCCAGGTCAAAGCAGCCGAAATGGGCGCCCATGAAGATCGACGGCAGGTCGGCAAACTCGTCGACACCCGGATCACGGGTGATGGTCACCCGTGATCCGCCGTAGACGTCGATGGCATGGAGATGCGGAAACTCGGCCACCAGGCGCCCGAAGTTGTCCCACATGCCGGTGATGATGCGCTGCACCTCCTCTCCGGTGATGCCGGGGAAACTCTCCTCGACGTTGCGCCGTGCGATGCGGTTGCGCGAGATGGCGAAACGTCCGGCAAAGCGCCCGAGACATCCGCCGAGAGCCGAGGCGTTCTCGATCCCGATGATCCGGAACAGGGCAAATCCCAGCCACAGGAATCCGGCTTCGATCACATCGCGCAGACCTGCCTTCATGACGCGGCAATCCCGATCCGATCGATCAGCGCGTCGAGGATACCCTCTTCCCGGAACACCATCTTCACCGGAACCGGCTCGGCGAGGGGACGTGTTTCCTCATCGAGGCGCACCCAGTCCTTTTCTGTCGTCACGAGTCTCGCGCCCAGGGCGTTTGCCTCCTCGAACATCGCTGTCACGGTCATGGGATCATACCGGTGGTGGTCGGCGAAGCTTCGCGTCCTCACCACGTCGGCGCCGTGTTCCTCCAGAGTGGCGAAGAACTTGGCCGGTCTGGCGATCCCGGCGAAAGCGAAGAGCGGCAGGCCGTCACCCGGAATAGGGCCGGCTTCGAGGCGGGCATGGAGGACGCACAGTCCCTCGCCCGCCAGTATCCTCTCCAGGCCGTGATGGTCGTCGCCGACGATGACCACCGTGCCGGCTCGCGACAGCGCATCGGTGAGAGGCTCGCGCAGGGGTCCGGCAGGCAGCACCTTCGCGTTGCCGAAGCCTCGGGGACCATCGATGACGATAAAGGAGAGGGTCCGGGCAAGATGGACGTTTTGCAGGCCGTCATCCATGATCAGAATGTCGGCTCCCGCCCCGACAGCAGCGGCTGCAGCCCGGGCCCTGTTCCGTGCCACCCAGACGGGCGCATGGCGCGCCAGCAACAGGGGTTCGTCGCCTACGTCGCGGGACGTGTGACGCGCCGGATCAACGATCACCGGTCCGGCGAGACGGCCACCAAAGCCGCGCGACAGGATATGGGGCTGCCAGCCGAGGGAAGACAATCGGTCGGTGAGAGCCCGCGCCGCAGGTGTCTTGCCGCCGCCGCCCACGGTGACGTTGCCGACGCACAAGACGGGTATCGGTGCCCTCCAGGGCCGCACCGCCCTCCTGCGCAGCCGCGTTGCGGCGGTCCATACGCCGGCGAGGGGCTGCAGGGCCCGTGCCATCGGGCCGTTGCTCTCCCAGAATGGCGGCTCGCGCATCATGCCTCTTTCTCGAAGAGCGGATGCAGTGCCTCGAAGGCCCGGTCGAGTACGCCGGCGGCATCACCCTCGACGAGAGACCTTGCCCGTTCACCCATGGTGCGACAGGCCTGTTCATCTTCCAGCAGACCGGCGATGTGGTGGCGAAGGGACGCGGCATCGGAAACCTCGATGGCACCTCCCGTCTCCACGAGCCGCCGGGCGATGTCGGTGAAGTTCTGCATGTGCGGCCCGAACACGGTCGGCTTTCCCAGCCATGCCGCCTCGCGCGGATTGTGGCCACCGTGCTGGAACATCGACTTGCCGATGAAGACGGCATCGCCGAGGCCAAGATAGAAACCCATCTCCCCGATACTGTCGCCGAGGAAGATGTCGGTGGCGGAGTCCGGCATCCCCGCGTGTGACCGCCGCGCAACCGTGAGGCCTCGAGCCGTAGCCTCTTCGGCGATGCCGTCTGCCCGTGCCGGATGGCGCGGCACGATGACGGTGAGAAGCCCGTCGATCGCGGCGGCGAGATCAAGGTGAATGTCGCAGGCCAGCCGCTCCTCTCCTTCGTGCGTGCTGGCCGCCAGCCAGACACGGCGCCTGGCAACGGCATCTTTCAGACGCGCCAGTGCCTCCGGGTCGGCCCGGGGAGGACCCGCTGTCGCCTTGAGGTCGCCCGTGACCACGACCCGCGCTGCGCCCAGGGCGGTGAAACGCCTGCCTTGCCTGTCGCTGGGGACAAGGACGGTCGCGAAACCGCCCAGCAGTCTCCGGCTGAAGGCGGGCAGTCGGTTCCAGCGGGCGAATGAGCGATCGGAGAGGCGTCCGTTCACGAGTGCGGTGGGGATGTGCCGGCGATGCGCCTCCATGAGGAGATTGGGCCACAGTTCGGATTCAACCCACAGTGCTGCATCCGGTCGCCACCTGTCGAGGAAGCGCGCCACCGCTCCCGGAGTGTCGAAGGGGATGTACTGGTGGATCGAGCCGGGTGGCTGCCGCGACGCCAGAGCCGCGGCAGCCGAGGTCGTCATGGTGGTGAACAGAACGCCTGTGCCATGGGCACCGGCCAGCCTCTTCGCAAGGGGCAGCACGGAGAGCGACTCGCCGACACTGGCGGCGTGGATCCACAGGAGAGGCCCCTTCGGCCGCGAAACCGTGCTTCGCCCGAGCCTTTCTTCCCGGCGCAGCGGGTCCTCCTTGCCGCGCCTGAGGCGCCGCTCGATGAGGAACGGAGCAAGAGGTTCGAGGAGGGCGGTGGCGTGGCGGTAAAGTCCCTGGATCATGGCACCCTGGCAGAGCCGTCGACACCTTCTTCTTCAACCGGCTGCAGGCGTGACAGCTGGGCATAGAGTCCGCCCTGGGCCAGCAGTGTGTCGTGGGTGCCGGACTCGACGATTCGCCCCTCATTGAGGACATGGATAACGTCGGAGTCGGCGATGGTGCTGAGCCGGTGGGCCACGACAATCGAAGTGCGGCCACTGGTGAGGCGGGCAAGGGCCTGCTGGACCTGGTGTTCAGATTCGGAATCGAGGGAGCTGGTGGCCTCGTCAAGGATGAGGATCGGCGCATCGCGCAACACCGCCCGGGCAATGGAGATCCTCTGTCTCTGACCTCCCGACAGACGGATGCCGTTTTCGCCGATGAGAGTCTCGTAGCCGTGCTCGAGCTGCTCGATGAAGTGGTGGGCGTCGGCCACGCGCGCGGCCGCCTCGATCTCGTCCGGCGTG
>JAJEHK010000198.1 GCA_022823765.1 Alphaproteobacteria bacterium
TCCCTGGGTGAATCGGCCATGATCGCCGGTCTCCTGAAGGCGCCTTCGCGCGACAATCCCTTCAACAATCCTGGCCGGGCCATTGCCCGAACCACCACGGTCATCGACAGCATGGTGGATGCCGGTTTCATCGACCGCGAACGGGCCGCAAGCGCGAGGGCGACGCCCCTTGTGCTTGCCATGGACAGCAACACCGGCGGGGACGCACGCTATGCCACCGACTGGGTGACGGCACGGGCATCAGAATACATCGGTGTGGCAACCCGCAACCTCATCATTTCGACGACCATCGACGCGACGCTCCAGGAAAAGGCCGTCAACGCGCTTGTCTCCGGCCTCGCCGAAGGCGGACCGGCGACCGTCGCCGAAGGTGCCATCGTCTCCATGGCCCCTGATGGCGCCGTTCTCGCCATGGTCGGCGGCTCGGGATACAGCCGCACGCAGTTCAATCGCGCCGTGCACGCCTACCGGCAACCGGGTTCGGCCTTCAAGCTCTTCGTCTATCTGGCAGCCCTCGAAGCCGGCTGGCATCCCGATACCGGCGTAGAGGACCGCCCAGTGACGATCGACGGCTGGAGTCCGGGGAACTTCCGCGACCGCTACGAGGGCATGATGACGCTCGCCGATGCATTCGCCGGCTCGGTCAACACGGTAGCGGCCGACACCGCCTGGAAGGTCGGCATTCCGAATGTCATTGAGGTCGCGCATCGCCTCGGCATCGACCGTGAGTTGCCGGAGGTTCCGAGCCTTTCCCTGGGAACGACGGAGCTCAGTCTCCTCGAACTGACCGGTGCCTACGGCACCATGGCCAATCAGGGCCTTGCCACATGGCCCTGGGTGATCCGGGAGATTCGTACCTCGTCAGGCGAGATCCTCTACCGGCGGCACAATCTCGCCGCGCCCCGCCTCGTCGAACCTGCTGTCCACGCCGCGATGACGGCGATGCTCGGCAAGGTCCTGGAAGACGGCACCGGCCGGGCGGCGCGGATCGCCTGGCCGGCCGGGGGCAAGACCGGAACCAGCCAGGATTTCCGCGATGCCTGGTTCATCGGATTCACCCGTCAGAACGTGACAGGCGTATGGGTGGGGAACGACGACGGAAGCCCCACCGGCAGGGTCACCGGCGGTGGCCTGCCGGCCCGCATCTGGGCCGCCTACATGACCGAGGCCCTCGCAGGAGAGCCCTCCCTGAAGCTCGTCGATCACGCGCCGCCTCCCGCGACCGACAATTTCGCGGACTTCGTCAGCGACCTCCTCGGAGACCTCACCGGCGACAGCCCCGACTCCCGCCAGAGAGGACCCGAGTGGTAGGGCGAGCCGTTCTTCAACAGCATTGCTCGCAACCGATTGCGGCTCAAATCTCTGCGTCAGATCACGAATGACGCCATCGCCCAGGGACATGTCGACGCCAACCCTGCGCGGGCACGGAGACCGGCCACAATCGGACGGCGTCCAGGGCCTTCAAGCTCCAGTTGTCATGCTATACACTGCCTCGCCATGGGGACAGGCTCTTCGGCTTATGCAAATATCGGAAAATCTGTAACTATTTCACAGACTCCATCTCCAGGAGAAGGGGTTGGTGAGCGATTCAGGCGCTTTCGATCGTCGACACACGGAGTAACCCGCGATGCTGAGCAAGCAGATGACAACCAACCTCGAGTTGCTCGCCGAGGGCTCTCTCGGGGCTGATGCGACCTGGCGGGAACACCGCGAATCGTACGACAGCCTGGGCGAGGCGTTTCCTGCGCTGCCGGAGGTTCGCCGGGAGAACGCCGAGTTCGGGGGTATCAAGGGCTTTCGCTACGTGCCGCCCGGAGCCGATGAGACGCGCGCCATCGTCTACTTCCATGGCGGAGGCTATTGCATCGGTTCCGAGAGGAGCCACGAGATGATCGTCACCAGACTGGCCAGGATTGCCGGCTGTCCCCTCTGGTTTCCTCTCTACAGACTGGCGCCAGAGCACCCCTTTCCCGTTCCGGTCGAAGACTGCATCGCGGCGTGGCAGGGATTCGCCGAACTGGGAGCAGAACCGGGCCGTGTCGCGTTTGCCGGTGATTCGGCCGGTGGCGGCCTGGTCTTCAGTGTTTCCCAGGCCGCCAGGGACCGGGGCATGGTCCTTCCGAAATGTTGCGTGGCTCTCTCGCCCTGGACCGACATGGAAGGAACCGGCACGTGGCGTGCCGGCGACCCGGAGCGTGACGCCTTCCTGTCCCCGGCGGAACTCGAAATGCTGGTCGACGGCTTCCTGGCGGGGGCGGACAGGCGCGATCCGCTTGCCGCACCGATTTTTGGCAGTTTTGAGGGATTGCCGCCCTTTCTGATCCAGGCCAGCCGAAGCGAACTCCTCTACGACGACGCGGTGCGCCTCGCCGCGGCGCTCGAGCACGCCAACAACCCTCCATTTCTTGAACTTGCCGAGGAGGGGACGCCCCATGTCTGGCACCACATGGTGCCCGATGTGCCGGAAGCAGTGAGGGCTCTTGGCAATGCCGCGGCCTACGTGCGGCACCTCACGAACGGCGGTTGAACCGGGACAAAGGGTCGGGAGGTGCGCACGTCGCCAATGACCTTCGACCGGGGTGCCAGAGGTCAGGGATCACCCGGCAGACCAGGTTCATGGCATCACAGGGAGTGAGACATGTCCCACGGATGACACGAATCGCGGATCAGGTGCCGAAGATCGTGTTTTGCTGAAGGAGCCAGACCGTCCCTTTCTGCTTGCCGTGACCGAGCTGGACAGATGGGTATTCCGTCAGGGCTTGCGACCAACGACCGTGAACCACGCGGGATCGCTAGCCTCCCGAATGGTCCAGAAGTCATCGCTCACGCGCTCGCCGTATGAGCGAGGAACCTCCATGCCGAGATGCCGGTAGAATTCCGTCTCCCCGGGTTGCCCTGCGTAGTACATGAGGACGGCCGTGCCGCCGGGCTTGAGAAGCCACTGGACCTTCCTTGACACAAGTTCGGGTTCGCCGATGTAGGAAGGCACGCCGAAGAGTGCCACGACCAGATCGAACGTCTGCCCCGGCTTCGGCCAATAGTCCTCGAACGCCGTGCGGATCAGACGGTCTCGAAACTCGGGATGCTTGTCGGCGAAGACGCCCAGCATCCCCCTGCTGGGATCAATGCCGACATAGTGCGCCGGATCGACATGCGCGAACCGGAAATCGACGAGAGTCCCGGTGCCGCAACCGATGTCGAGAATATCGGTGCCGGGCTCGATCTCCGGTACCTCGTAGACCCGCTTGCTCCGCTCGACATCCGACTTCCTTCTGTGGACTCCGAGATCGTAGGCGTCGGCAACAGCCGCATAGGGATCGAAGGAAGGCTCGTGAATGGCCCGGTTGATGAGGATGTGGTGGAGGTCGGCCCCCATCGTCCAGTACTTGTAGCCGTTCGCGTTGAAGCGATGATACCAGGAGCCCCTGAAGAACTCCTCGATGCGCTCCACGGCCCTCATCTTCTTGAGAGCCTCGACGAACTGATCCTCCGTACGCCATGTCCTCTTGAGAGTGTAGGAGTGCGGCGTGTCGGGCATCGTCCTGGCAAACCGGTAAGGGTTTTTCTCCAGAAGCTCGGTCAGTTCCGCACAGGTATCGAAGACCCAATCGCTCCATTCCGGAGCGGTCTTGACAGGACGAAACCTCTCATTGTCGAGAGTCATGTCCTGGCCCCTTGTCGATGTCGGTCCATGATGATCGTTCAACTCTGTTTCGCGCGATCGGTGGCGCTAACGTAGCGCAACACCATTGACGCGTAACGATGGTCCGCCTGCATGGTGCCCATCGAGAAGGGAATGCCGACAAGGACAGCATGGTGCAGGGCGTGGTCGTCTTCATCGTCAAATTGAGTCTGCAAATGGCGGTTGAGGCTCGCACTGGCGTGAGCATGATCCGTCATGACAAAGCCCCTTGCTTCCGGCAGCTTCTCGACTGCCTGGTTGTGCGCATGGCACTTGTCCCGGGGTCGCATACCAGCGCAGCCATCTGCCGCCACCGTTCGCCGCCTGTCGCCGGGAGCATGATAGAGAGTTGTAATAGTTAGTATTTTTCCATCTTTCCCGGTTCGTAACCCCTTGACTTGCCGCCAGATATCGCCTTCAATCGTCCCCGACTTGATGCCGCTCGCATACGGTTTGATGACTGATCCGCGGGCGATTCCGGACGGAGCGCGACGATGCCGAAACGCAGCACCCTCAGGCTCACCAAGCGGATTGTGGATGGGCTCAGGCCCGGCGGCAAGGACGCCATCTTCTGGGACCGCGACCTCGCCGGCTTCGGGGTCAGGGTCCATGCCACCGGGCGCAAGCTCTACATCGTCCAGTCGAGGGGACCGGCGGGCCTGAAGCGGGCGACGCTGGGGCCGGCGGGCGAGAAGACCGTCGAGGAGCGCCGGCGCGAGGCGGCGGCGGCCATCGACCGCATCAAGCGGGGCGAGGACCCGAAGCCGCCGGAACCGGCGCCCGAGCCCACCGTCGCCGACCTGGCGGCACTCTGCCTGAAGGACCATGTCGCGGCGCGCTGCAAGCCGAGGACGGCGAAGAACTACCGCATTGCCATCGAGCGCCACATCCTGCCGGCGCTGGGGAGCAAGGCGCTGAAAGATGTCGTCCCCGAGGATGCGGGTGAGCTCCACCATGGGCTCCGCGCCACGCCAGCGGCGGCCAACCAGACGATCTGGGTGCTCTCGAAGATGTTCACGCTGGCCGAGAGCTGGGAGATGGTCCCGCCCGGCAGCAACCCCTGCCGGCATGTCCGCCACTACCGCGACACGCCCCGCGAGCGCTTCCTGACGCCCGACGAGTTCCGGCGCATCGGCGATGTGCTGAAGACCTTCGAGG
>JAJEHK010000133.1 GCA_022823765.1 Alphaproteobacteria bacterium
TGGTCAGGGGCTCGTGGAGCGGCGGCACCGTGCGCAGGAAAACCTCCCCGGTCTCCACGACAGGCCGGGCATGTATGGTGTAGTCCCTGACCGCGTCGCCAGCATCCTGCGTAAGCGGCAGGAAAGCGGCCCGTCGCGACTTGCCTCTGACCCGGGCGACCGCATGGTCCCAGTCAATGTCGTTCAACCTCAGGCCGGCGATATCGCCGGCGCTCAGGGCAAGCCGGCCGAGAAGCAGCAGGATGGCGCGGTTCCGCATCCCCTTCGGCGGCGGCGTATCGCAGGACGCGAGGATCTGCTCGATGTCATGGCCCGGAAGATGACGGGACAATGTCGAGAACCTCCGCTGGGGAGTTGAACTGAGCCGCATTTCGCGGCTTAGTTCGTTTGCTGGTCCATGCACTGGGGAGGATCTCCATGACCTGCATATCCGCAGGTGGCGCAACATCACAGCCAGGACGCCACCTGTGGATGATGGTCATGGCGGCTCTGGTCAGAGCCCTTGGGCTACCCGCGCATGCGCTCGCCGCGGGGATCGTAGGCCGCGTGTTTCAGGGGGCGCATCGGGAGTTTCCTACGTCCCAGTCCGATCTTGTAGGACCCGTCGAGCAACGTCTGAACCGGCGCGCCGCGCGGGCATGCGACATAGCCCATGGTGAGCGAAAGCCCGGTTCGAAATCCGCGGCAACCCGATGTGGTGTGCCCGACGAGAACTCCGTCGCGGTAAATGGGTTCATCGTGGAGCAGCAGGGGTTCGACATCCTCAACCGCGAACATCAGGAGGTGGCGTCCCACACCTTTCTCGCGCTGTCGCAGCAGCGCTTCGTGACCGAGGAAGCCACCCGGCTTGTTCCATGCGACGGTGAAAGCAAGACCGGCTTCAAGGGGCGTGGAATCGGGTCCCAGTTCGTGTCCCCAGTGACGGAAGCCCTTTTCGATCCGGCAACTGTCGAGGACCAGCATTCCCGCCTGCGCGAGACCATGGCCGGCACCGGTCCCGACGAGAGTCTCGTAGACGTGACCGGCATATTCGAGCGGAACACCAAGCTCCCAGCCCAGTTCGCCGGCAAAGCTGATTCGGGTGGCGCGTGCCGGCGCCATTCCCAGCGTGATGTGTTGCATCGTTGCAAAGGGAAACGCCTCCGATGAGAGATCCGAATCCGTCACCAGTGACATGAGTTCACGCGATCGGGGCCCCACAAGGCCCAGGACGCATTCGGTCATGGTGGCATCGCTGATCGTGACGTCGAGATTCAGCCTGGCCCGTTGCCTTTCGATCCAGGCGAGATCCTTCTGGCGTGTCGCCGCGCCGCTCACAATGCGAAAGCCTGATTCGCCTTCGCGCGTGACCGTGACGTCGGCCTCGATTCCGCCGTGGCGGTTCAGCATCGGCGTGTAGACGACCCTGCCCTCGGCGACGTCGAGGTCGTTGGCACACAGCTGCTGCATCAGAACGAGGCAGTCAGGCCCGGAGAGCTCGATCTTCGTGAAGGGAGAGAGGTCAAGGAGTGCGACCCGATCACGGATCGCTGCGCCCTCCCTGGCGGCCGCAGGCCACCAGCACTGCGGACCGTAACTGTAGCGGAAGGAATGTTCATCCTGTGTGTTGGCGAACCAGAGGGGTCGCTCCCATCCGGCGGCTTCGCCAAGGAAGGCGCCAGCTCGCTCGTGGAGGTCGTGCAGGACGGAGCGGCGGAGGCCCCGCGCCGTGGCCATCTGCCGCAGCGGCCAGTGCATGGCGAGCTGGTTGGCGACGGCTTCGTCCATGCGCTGAATGAGAAACGGCGTCGATGCGGCGCTCCGGTCGAACCGGGCGATATCGACCTCCCAGAGATCCATCGGAGGCTCGCCCGCATCGATCCATTCCGCCATGGCCTTGCCTACGCCGGCTGACGACATCATGCCGATGGAATTCATGCCCGCTGCGATAAAGAAGCCCCGAAGATAGGGCGACTCTCCCATGAGTTGCCGGGTGTCGGGGGTGAAGCTCTCCGGCCCGTTCATGAAGTGTTGTATACCGGTCTCGGCGAGGCACGGCATGCGGTGAAGCCCCGCTTCCATGAAGGGCGCAAACTGATCCCAGTCCTCGGGCAACTCGAGGAATGCACGATCACCATCAGGGCCGGAGGCATCCCACACCTTGGGGCAGGGTTCGAATCCACCCAGGACCACCTTGCCCGTGTCGCCCTTGATGTAGATGCCGTTGTCGAGGTCGCGAAACACGGGCAATGGATCACTGAGTCCGCTCATGGGCTCGGTGACCACGTACATGTGCTCGACGGCCTGCAACGGTACGGGAACCCCCGCCATGCGCCCGACTTCACGCGCCCAGGCACCCGCACAGTTGACCACGCTCTCGCAGCGAATGGTCTCGCCGCTGGAAAGCCGGACGGCGCGGACGGAGCCGTGTGCGGTGACGATTCCCGTGCAGGCCACGTTCTCGGCAATGCGTATGCCTCCGGCACGCGCCCCCTTCGCATAGGCCATGCAGAGATCGACAGGATTGGCCTGGGCATCCCTGGCAACCCACAGGGCACCGGCAAGATCGCGCGTTTCCAGGAAGGGTGCTTCCTCCGCGACCTCAAGCGGAGTCAGGACGCGGACGTCCAGACCCATCATCTCGCCCGTGGCAGCAATCCGGCAGAGCTCTTCCATTCGCTCGCCGGTCGTCGCAAGCCAGTAACCCCCCGTCTCGCGAAAGCCGGTGTCCTGACCCGTTTCCTCCTTCAGACGTGGCAGGAGTTCAAGAGCATAGGCAGCAAGGCGCGTGAGGTTCATGCTGGCGCGCAATGGTCCGATGATGCCCGCCGCATGCCACGACGTGCCGCTGGCCAGTTGGTTGCGCTCGATGAGAAGAACGTCGTCGAGACCAAGTCGTGCAAGATGATAGGCGATCGACAGGCCAGTCACGCCACCGCCGATGATGACAACCTGTGCAGTCCGCTGGTTCGACGTCAATGCCATGGCCTTCGGACCAATCGGCCCTCGATGGAGCCGACCTGCGGTTTCCTCTCACGGGGTATGATACCAGAGCAACGTCGGTCTGCCCCGTCCACGACATGTTCCCGGGCGGCGGGGAGGTTTCGGTCCCTGAACGGCGCTCTCCTCTCGGCAAGGCGGCGCATCAGCCGGCCTTGCGAATGGTTTCAAGACGCTTGGCGACGAAATCGTCGAGTCCCTCGCGCACCGCCTGATCCATTGGCGGTGGCTCGTACTGCGCCAGCATCTCCTTGAACCGGACATTGAGACGCTGGTGCTGCCAGCGCGATCCGTCCGCTGTCCACTGCTCGAACGTCGAGTTGTCGGAGGTATCGGAAAGAAAGTTGGCCGTCTCGAAATGGCGCAGGGTGTGTGCGCTGCCGAGGAAGTGGTGACCGGGCCCGACCTCCCTGATCGCATCGAGCGCCTGTGCTTCGTACGAAAGATCGACTCCTGCGGCGAACTTCTGCAACGCTGCGCAGCGGTCGGCGTCCATCAGCGTCTTCTCGTATCCCATCGTCAGCAGGCCTTCGAGGCAGCCCGTGGCATGAATGATGAAGTTGACGCCGGCCATGAACGCACCGAGCAGCTGGGTCGCACTCTCGTAAGCCGCCTGGGCGTCCGGCACCTTCGAGGCGGTCAGCGCTCCGACGGAATGAAATGGAACGCCCAGCCGTCGGGCGAGGGCGGCGGCGCACATCTGGATCTGCATTCCTTCAGGCGTGCCGAAGGTCGGTGCGCCGGTCTTGAGAGAGATGGGACTCGAGAAGGTGCCGAAGACGCATGGCGCACCGGGCCGGATGAGTTGAATCAGCGCGAGTCCCGCCAACGCTTCGGCGAGCAACTGCGCCAGTGTGCCGGCGACCGTCACCGGGCTCATGGCGCCTGCGAGAATGAACGGCGAGACCACGACAGCCTGACCTGCACGCGCATAGACCTTGAGCGCTCCAAGCATCGTGGCGTCCAGGACCAGCGGCGCGTTGCTGTTGACCACGCTGTAGACGCAGCAGTGCGTGTCCACAAGCCGGTCTCCGAACACAATTCGGGCCATCTGTACGGTATCCTCCGCTCGCTCGGAAGCGGTCACCGCGCCCATGAAAGGCTTGTCGTTCAGAGTCAGGTGAGCGCGAATCATCGAAAGATGCCGCTCGGTTACCGGCAGGTCGACCGGCTCGCACACCACTCCCCCCGAGTGATGCACACTCGCCAGAAGGTAGTGGAGCCGGGTCAGGTTCTCGAAGTCCGCGAATGTTGCATACCGGCGTCCGGAGTCCATGTCGTGCACGAAGGGCGGACCGAAACTCGGACAAAAGAGCGAGTTGTTGCCACCGATGCGAACTGAGCGCTCCGGATTGCGGGCATGCTGCACGAACTCGTGCGGCGCGCTCGCTTCAATGGTTGCGCGGCAGTGTCCAGGCTCGAACCGCACCCTCTCACCCTCCACCCGGGCGCCGGATTCGCGCAGGATCGAGAGCACCTCCGCGTCGCCGCGAAACTCCATCCCGATTTCGGCGAGGATCAGATCCGCATTGCGCTCGATCAACGCAAGCCCCTCCTCATCGAGCAGTTCGAAGACTCCCACGTTGCGCTGGACGTACGGCGGCGCGGTCAGCCTTGCGGTTCGGGCCGCCTTGTCGCGGGCGGTGCGTCGTGCCGCGCTGCCACCACGGCGTGTCGACGTGGCCGGATGCATGCGTGCACTCACGTCACAATCCCCCGCAGACGCGCGTTCGCAGCGTCGTAGGGCGCATCGCGCAGCACCTGCGCACGCACTTCGTGACCCGGCAACCCTACACGCAGTTCGTCTGCCGGGTCCGGTGCGCCCTCCCGGAACCATGCAAGCGCGAGGCTCCTTCTCACCCGATGTCCGAACGCGCCAGATGTCACGAGGCCGACGGCTTCCTCGCCGTGAAGGACCGTGTGCATGCCGAACGCATCGACGCCATGATCCTCGAGCTCGAGCAAAGCCATGCGCCATGGCCGCCCGGACTCGCGCTCGAGCATCCGGTCACGGCCGACGAACGTTCGGCCTGAGGTTTTGACGAGATGACCAAGTCCCGCTTCGATTGGCGTGCGCTCCGTACCGAGGTCGAGACCGAATGCCCGATAGCCCTTCTCGAGCCGCATGGCGTTGAGGGCGAAGGCGCCAAAGTGCACAAGATCGTGGCATGCACCTTCCTCGACCACTGCGGCGTACAATTCGCCCATCCGCGGCATCGGTACATGCAACTCGAACCCCGGTTCGCCGGCGTAGGATACGCGCAGGGCGTGCACCATTACTCCCGCCACCTCCATTTGGCGCGCCGTCAGCCATGGGAACGATCCAGCGTCGAGATTCGTACACGTGAGCCGACCGAGGAGTGTCGGTGCCGCGGGACCCATCACCGCCAGCACACCGCGTTCGGCCGTCACATCCTCCACCAGAACTTCCAGACCGTCCGAGCGTGAGCGCAGCAGGTCCAGGTCGTGGCGCACGGCAACCGCGGAACCCGTCAGATAGAACCGGCCACCGTCAAGACGTGTCACCGTGAACTCGGCGGCCATTCCTCCGGACGGAGTCAATACGTGCATGAGACCGAGGCGCCCCTCGGTTTCCGGCGCCCGATTGGCTCCGAGGCTGGAGAGCCATTGGATCGCGTCCGGTCCCGAGACCTCGAACTTGGCGAGAGCCGTGAGCTCGGCGACACCTACGGAGTCTCTCACTCTCCGGCATTCCTCGGCGACGGCGCCAAACCAGTTGCATCTGCGAAAGGACAACTCCGGCTCGCGCTCACTCTCGTTGCGCGCGAAGTAGTTGGGCCGTTCCCAACCGTTGACGCTGCCCATCACTGCCCCCGCCTCGAGCAGCGGTCGATAGAGTGGCGAGATGCGCACCGGCCTGCCGGCCGGGCGCTCCTCGCCGGGGTAGTGGATGGCGAACTGCCGGGCGAAGCACTCGGTTGCCTTGGCCACCCGGTAGTCGCGATCGGCCCAGGAGCCAAAACGGCGCGGGTCGACCACCTGCGCATCCATCGGCGGCTCTCCGGCTACGATCCACTCGGCAAGAAACCGGCCCGCGCCCCCGCCCTCCATAACTCCCATGCTCGAGCCCGTGAGCAGCCAGCTGTTCGGAAGGCCGAATGCCGGGCCGATGAGGGGATTCGCATCAGGTGTGAAAGTGATCGGACCGTTGACGACCGAACGGACCCCGCCTTCGGCCAATGCCGGTACCCGGCGCATCGCACACTCCACGATGGGCTCAATCCGAACAAGGTCCGGTTCGAGCAGTTCCATGCCGAACCCTGCCGGAACGCCGTCAACCGACCAGGCTTTGGCGTCCTTTTCATACGGACCGACGATGAGACCGTCCCGTTCCTGGCGCACGTACCAGCTCTCCTCGGGGTCGCGGATGATGGGGAGTTCGCGCTCCAGAGCGGCAACGGCCCCAATTCGACTGGTCACGATGTACTGGTGCAGCATCGGCACCACGGGGAGATCCACTCCCATCATCGCGCCGACCTCCCGGCACCACGTGCCTGCCGCGTTCACGACGTGCTCGGCGCGGACACTGCCCTTCGCCGTCGTCACCCGCCATCCTGCGTCGCCGCCCATCCGTTCGATCGACTCTACGGCACAGTGACGATGGATTGTCGCCCCGCCTCGCCGTGCCCCCGCTGCCATGGCCTGCGTCGCCTGACTTGGATCGACATGACCGTCGTCGGGCTCGTAGATCGCTCCGGCGAGACCATTCACCCGGGCCAAGGGATGCAGTTCGCGCACCTCGTCCGGTCCGATAATGTGAAACTCGCGACCGGTGAAGCGTCCCAGCCCCTGGACATGGGCAAACTCGTCGAGACGGTCCCGTGACCCGGTGATGCGCAGTGCTCCCGACGGGTGAAAGCCGACCTCGACGCCGGTCTCCTCAGCGAGCTGTCCGCGGTAAAGGCGCACGCTGTGCGCACGCATTTCCATGATTGTGGGGCTGTGCGCGAAGTGCGTGCAAAGCCCCGCCGCGTGCCAGGTCGAACCGGCTGTCAGTTCACTCTTTTCAAACAGCACGACCTCGTTCCAGCCGAGCCGGGTCAGGTGATAGAGCGCCGAAACCCCCATCACGCCACCGCCGACGATCACAACTCGTGCGTGCGATTGCACCGTTGCACTCATTTCTGCAAGCACCCAAAGGGATGACACCCGGTCATGACGGTCGGCTCACCCCGCCCAGCGCCAGTTCGGCCGGCCGGCACATGGACCGGCGCCGGCAGGTTCTCCGGTCAGGCATTGTCGCGAGGCGCCTACAGGGGAGGGTGCCGGCGCGGAAGGCGCTGTGCCCTCTGTTCCATGGGCGCATGGTCTCCGGTGAGTCGATCAGGCATCCTCCGGTTTGCGCCTGTTGCGAGCAGGATACCGTTCGTGTTGAAGCGGTGCCAGCGGCACGCACCACCGTTTTCGGGCTTGGTGAATGGGCAGGAATTGGCGGATGCGAGTGGCAGGACATCGCAGAGTTCGGATGGTGAGCGTGGCCAGCACATCGTCTGGGGAAAAACACGGAGTCCTGCCGGGGACTGCAACATTTTCGAGTCCTTGGCTGCGCTGTCGCAGGAAAGCGGCTGCAGTGGTACACTTCAAGGGACGGAGTATGGGAGACGCCGAACGCACCTCTGGTCTTCGACGGGTGCGGCACTTGGCCCTGTGCCAGCGGTATCCGGATGTACGCTGACATTTCCGAACGACAGGGAAACACCAGAGATGAGTGATCATGAAGCGGGTTGTATCGATGCCATGACGACGGACTGGACGACGGATGGCATCGTCGCCCGGCGCGAGAAGTACTATGCGGCCTCACAACGCAAGTTCGTACCATACGAGACACCTCTCATCTTCCGCCGCGGCAGGGGCCAGTACCTGTGGGACGAAGCCGGCAAGAAGTACATCGATCTCCTGGGCATGAATCTGTGCATTTCGGTAGGTCATGCACACCCCGCCGTGGTAGAGGCGGCACAGGAGCAGATCGCCGAACTCACTCACTGCACGACGATGTTCTATCATCCCGTGCCCGCGCATCTGGCCGAGGAACTCGCGGCCACCATGCCGGACGGCGAAGACTGGGTTGTCCACTTCACCAACAGCGGGTCCGAGGCGATCGATCTTGCCTTGCTGATGGCGCGCAGCAGCACCGGCAACTCCGACATGCTGGCGCTGCGCAGCAGCTATCACGGCGCCACGTTCGGCGCCCAGGCCCTGACCGGAATCAGTGGCTTCCGCCATCCGGTGCCGCAGCTTGGCGGGATCACCTTCGTGCCGGAACCGAACCAGTACCGAGGCGTCTTCGGGGCGGGTGTCGAACCCTATCTTGCCGAGATCGACCGCGCCGTCGATTCATCAACGAACGGCAGACTCGCAGGCATGATCATCGAACCGGTTCAGGGCTATGGAGGCATTGTCCCGATGCCCCCTGGCTACCTGCGCGGTGCGTTTTCCCGGGTTCGTGCGGCAGGCGGGTGCTGCATTGTCGACGAGGTCCAGGCCGGTTTCGCCCGCACGGGCGACAACTACTGGGCGTTCGAGGCTGACGGCGTCGTGCCGGATGTCGTCGTGATGGCCAAGGGTATCGGAAACGGTGTCCCTCTGGGCGCCGTCGTCGCGCGGCGTGACATTGCCGAGTGCATGGCCGACAAGTTCCTCTTTCACACCTACGGGGCGAACCCCGTGGCCTGTGCCGTCGGGCGCGCCGTCCTGAGGATTATTCGCGAGGAAGGGCTGCAGGAGAATGCGCGCAAGGTGGGTGCTGCGCTGGCCGAACGTCTCACCAAGCTGCAGCAGAAGTACCCGGTGATCGGTGATGTGCGGGGACGTGGACTGATGCTGGCTATCGAGTGCGTCAAGGACCGCGCCACACGAGAACCGGACACCGAAACGACGGCACGCGTATTCGAGGTGACTCGACAGGAGGGTCTGGTCGTCAGCAAGTCAGGGCCCTACCGCAGCGTGCTGCGCATGGTGCCGCCTCTTTGCCTGTCCATGGACGATGTACCGGTCGTTGCGGAACGCCTGGACCGCAGTTTCGCGGCCGTCTTGAACTGAGACCTGATCAGGCCGACAGTCGCTGCGTTTCCGACAATTCCGCTTCAAGTTGCCTGAGCCGGGAGGTGATGAATGTATCGCGCTCCGGACCGCGCAACCGGTCACCCTCGGAAAGGACTGAGACCACCCTTGCCAGCTTCTCCTTCGCCTGGACGGCATCGTCCTCACCGGCAACGGCAGGTATTCGCAGGATCGTGTCCCCTGACCATGTGGGGATCGGTCCCGGGCCGCCATCAGTCGGCTGGCGGGGTTCACGGCCCTGGCCGAGGGCGCGAACATCGCGACGCAGACGTCGCCTGAATCGGGTCACACCCTTGTCCGATGTCGCCAGGTGTTCCTTGCCGTGGACGACAATCGGCCCAAGGCTCACCATGGCCTCGTAGTCTCCGGGGTTGCGTTGCCGTTCCACGGCCGGCCGGTCGAACAGCTCGCCCTGTTCCAGCCTCTCGATGTCGGCCGGATTGTTGTAGCGCGCCGGGTCGGCACGGTCACCGAAACAGGCCCAGGCGACGACCTTTGTGGTGCAATCGTCGACCGGAAGGCACCATCGGAAGAACGTGTTGCGGCCGAAGTAGCGAATGTGCGTGCCATCCATTTCGTGAACCGCGCCTGACTGGGTCATGTTGGGCAGCAGGTTTTCCTGCACGCGAAACCAGAGGTTGTCGCCTACTCGACGGGTGATCGTGCAGTAAACGGACTGATCGTTCTCGTGATAGCTCACGTCGCCCAAGATGCCCCAGTTCTCGGAGAATTGCGGACCGTTGACGAGGGTATGGAGAAACATGGAATGAACGGGATCGACGCCGTTCTCGGTCACCTGGAGCCAGTTGCAGGGAAAGGAGCAGGTGTAGGGCACCATCTCGACCCCTGGCACATCGAACGTGTCGAAGACCGGAAACTCAGGCAGCAGGTCGGGTGGCCCCATGTAGGCAAAGACAAGTCCCTTGTACTCCCGCACCGGATAGGCGCCCTGGCACACCGTTCTGTAGAGCGGCGAGTTTCGGGGTTCGGCCGGAGCCTCCAGCAGGGTGCCATCGATATCGTAGAGCCAGCCGTGATAGCAGCAACGGATACCCCGTTCCTCGACACGGCCGTACTCGAGCGACGCCCGACGATGGGCACAGTGTTTCCTGAGCAACCCGAGTCGGCCTGACAGATCCCGGAACAGGACAAGGTCTTCGTCCAGAATCCTGATGGCGAGCGGCAGGTCCCCGAGTTCTGAAGCCAGGGCAATTCCATGCCAGAAACGTCGCAGGTACTCACCCGCAGGTGTCCCGTGCCCAACAAGGGTGAGTTCGGGGTCCGGGCTTGCGTCTTCGCGATCATGGTAGGCCATGTACCGGGCGCCAGGTGTGTCGTCGCGCATGATGGAGCCTCCTTGATCCGGTTTGCCTGTCATGTGTCGTCTGCCCCAGGGTGTTACGCCCGTGCAACCGGAAACACGGACGTGCCATCAGTGCCAGGACACCGGAAGCTGTCTCCCAAATGGAGCATGAGACCATTGTGGCAATCGGGCAAAGGGGAGGGGCTGCTGCCGCCGCAGACAGGCGATCACATGCGGTCCGAAAACGCTGATTGTCATCGTGAGGTCCGGTGTGGTTCTCGCTATCGCATGTCAATCTCTCTTGCTGCTTCCCTGTACGATCCTGTCAATCACCATGGCGCACAGGAGAATGGCCAGCCCGGCCAGAAGACCATCGCCGACCGCGGCGTACTGGAGTGCCGTCAGGACATCGCCGCCAAGGCCCTTGGCGCCGATGAGGGAGGCAATGACCACCATGGAGAGGCACATCAGAATGGTCTGGTTGATGCCTGTCATGATCGATGGAAGCGCCAGAGGCAGATCTACCCTGAAGAGGAGGAACCAGCGGGTCGCCCCATAGGCGAGCGCCGCTTCCCGCACGGAATGGGGGACGCCTTGCAGGCCGAGTGCCGTCAGGCGCACCACTGGAGGAATGCCGAACATCAGCGTCGCCACGATTCCCGCAGGCTTGCCGATCCCGAAGAGGGCGATCACCGGGATGAGGTAGACGAAGGCCGGCATGGTCTGCATGAAGTCAAGTACGGGCCGGACAAGACCGTAGAACCTCGCATTGCGGCCGCAAACGATGCCGAGTGGAATGCCGAACAGGATGCACAGGAAGGCTGCCGTGCCGAGCAGGGCCACGGTGGCCATGCTTTCCTCCCAGAAGCCAAGGACGGCAAGGTAGGCAAGTGCCGCCCCCGTCATGATGGCCACCCGCCAGCCGGCAAGCTGCCTGGCGAGAACGAGAATGACGATCATGATGATGGGCCAGGGTGTCTCGACCAGGGTCAGCTCGAGTCCGTCCAGGACAATCCGGATGGTGCGCGTGATGCCAAAGAAGGCCGTTTCGAAGGTTTCGGCGAACCACTCCATTGTGTTGTCAAGCCAGCGCGCGCTGTCCACCCGCAGTGCGTTGCCGGCCGGGACACGGGAAAGCCAGTCGGGCGCGTCGGGAGACGAGAATCGGTAGACGATCATCGGATAGGCGATGAGTACGAGAAGTCCGGCCGCGGCGCCCCGCAGACGATTGAACGTGCCATCAACCGACCGGTCCGATCGCCAGCGGACGAAACGGCGTTCGAGAAACAGGTTGGCCAGGGTGCCCTCGGCGATTTTCACGAACAGGAGCAGTCCAAGGCCAATCGCCAGGTGGAATGGCGCCCCTGCCGCTGCGGCAAGGGCGACCTGTTCGGCCTTGACCGCCGCGGCCGCGATGGACTCGGCGGACTCCAGGAGCTTGTCGGCGTGACTGGCTCCTTCGGCGAAGGCCTGTTCGGCATCCTCGAAGCGTTGTGCGGCCTGTTCGCGCAACCGGTCGGCGCGAGCGGCCTCTTCGTAGCCCAGGTTTCCGAAAAGCCCGAAGCCGACCTGAACCAGGGCCACCATCTCGGCAAAGAACGACGCCCAGAAGGGCCCGGAAAGACCCCGCGCTCCCATCCATACAGGTCCCAGCAGCGCGGCAGCCCAGTTGAAGGACCGGACAAATCCCCTGGAACGCTCGATTCTGTCGAACTCCAGGCCATAGTACACACCACCGCTGCCGGCAAACTCGCGGGCCAAATCCTGCAGTGGTTCGTCGTGTGAAGCCGAAGTCCTTTCCCCGGCCGAGTTGTGATCGTGCGTCCCTTGGGCCATGTTCATGCGCTTCCCTTGATGCCGCGCAACAACGTGCGTTTGTCAATGATGCCGACCGGACTGGCGTTCTCATCCATCACGAGGATGGGCTGATCCGTCTCAGCCGCAACATCGATGATCTCCGAGAGCAGGCTGTCGCTGACCACCCGAGGGAAATCTCCGACATCGGGACGGGTTCCGGTGCGGGATGCGAACACGTCGATCGGTTCCATGAGCGATCGGGCGTGAAGCAGGTTGAGACGCGATATGTGGGCGACGAAGTCGGCGACATAGTCATCATTCGGGTTGGTGACGATCTCTTCCGCTCGTCCCGTCTGCACGATCTCGCCATCCTTCATGATGGCGATCCTGTTCCCGATCCTTATGGCCTCATCGAGATCGTGCGTGATGAACACGGTGGTCTTTCCCAGGCGTCGGGACAATTCCATGAAATCGCTCTGCAGCTGGCGGCGGATGAGGGGATCAAGCGCACTGAAGGGTTCATCCATCAACAGAATGACCGGGTCGGCTGCAAGTGCACGGGCAAGTCCGACACGCTGCTGCATGCCACCGGACAGCTCGTTGCAGTGTCGGTCGCCCCAACCGTCAAGCCCAACCATGGCGAGAGCCCGTTCGGCGATACCGTAACGCCGGTGCTTGGTCACGCCCTGGATCTCCATGGGCAGAGCGACATTGTCCCGAACCGTGCGATGGGGAAGCAGGGCGAAGTTCTGAAACACCATGCCTATCTTGCGCGATCGCAGTTCGCGCAGTTCGGCCGGCGTCTTGGTCATGACGTCCTCGCCATCGACGATGACCTCTCCGCTGGTGGGCTCGAGAAGCCGGTTGATGTGGCGCACCAGAGTCGACTTGCCACTGCCCGAGAGGCCCATGACGCAGAAGATCTCGCCACGGCTGACGGTGATATTGGCGTCGGCAACGCCTACGACACAGCCGAATTGGTCGAGAACCTGGTCCTTGGTGAGGCCGTGTTCGCGAACGGCGCGCAACGCCGTTTGGGCATTGTCCCCGAAGATCTTGTAGACGTGACGGAGAACGATGGCGTCATTCGAATCAGCCAAGGGTCATCGCCTCCGCGGCTGAAGCGGACGTGACAGCGTTGAACCGGCTGCCGAGGCGGATGGATGCCGCAAAGAGCGGATTGCGGTCTGCGCCCCGGGGCCGGCCTCTATCGACCGGCCCCTGTCAGGCAGATGTCACTGGCCGACCCAGGACTGCACGGTCTCGGAATTGGCCTCGACCCATTCACTGGCGATTTCCACAGGGTCGCGTTCGTTGACCACCAGTTCGTAGGCAAAGGCATTGATGTCGCCTGCGCTGAGCTGGATGTTCTGCAGGAGTTGCACGAGCGCGGGTTGCCTCTCTTCCAGTGACACGACGTATCCGATGCGGATTGTGGTTTCCGGGTAGGCCGAGGACACCGAGGACAGATTGTACCAGTCGGGATCGGCGTTCGGCTGCACCATGACGAAGTTGTCCGGATCATGGGCCGGCTCGTCGAGCAGGGAGAGATTATAGAGGGTGAAGTTGTGGTGGGGTCCGTAGCAGTAGCCGACCCAGGCCCTGTCCGCATTGAAAGCACGGTCGAGGCTCGCCGTGGCGACCGATTCTTCTGCCGCCTGCAGTTCGAAGAACTCCTCGATCCCGTAGTCGCGGGCCCTGATCCTCTCGATGTTGGTGCTTTGCCAGCCCTCCGAACCGATCCAGATTTCACCCATGCCGTCTCCATTGGAGTCAAAGAGCAAGGCATTGTCCGGGTTTGACAGGTCAAACACCGACGTGATTCCCTGCTCAATGGCGGCCGGTGTCACACAGTACCCCTGCACGCCCATCCAGGGGCGTTCGGAAAGGACAACGGAGCCCTTTTCATCAACATAGGACGCAACCAGTCCGCCCTGGTTTGGAATCCAGACCTCTGTATGGATGTCGACTTCGCCGTCCGCGCGGTCGAGCGCTTCCCAGAGAACCGGAACGGCAAGTGGTGGAGCCAGTTCAACATTCATTCCCAGGGCGTGCTTGGCGATGGCGCTGACCAGGAATGCGGAAGCGCGGCCACCGGGAAAGTTCCAGTCGACAACCTTGGCATCCTGCGCTGCTGCCGAGCCCACAAGGCTGGCCACTACAAGCCCGACAAGCGTGGTTTTGGACGTTCTTGACATGCATTCCTCCCTGATTGGCGGGCGCGCCGGTCAAGAATGTCGGACCAACCGCCCGATCGTTTGCACCGAGGTCGATCTCGTGATCGACCACAATGCGGTTCCCTTGTTGCCTGAAACCGTGCATGAGTTGGCAGGCGTTTGCAACCGGGGTTTCAGTCCTTCACCACCGTGCCGATCACGTTGTCGACGACAATGGGCGTATCGAAGAACCGTATTTCAGGTTCGGCGCCGTACACCTCCCGCGCCTGTTTGCGAAACGCCGGACCGTGCCATTTCTCGGCTGCTTGCCTGGTCTTCCACAGGTAGACGCCGCCGATCATGCCGTTCTCGATGTCGAGAAGGTAGTTTT
>JAJEHK010000069.1 GCA_022823765.1 Alphaproteobacteria bacterium
CGATGGTGATGCGGCCGGCCGTCACGTCGTAGTACCTGCCGACCAGCTGTCCGATGGTGCTCTTGCCACTGCCGGGAGGACCGACGATGCCGAGCGTCCTGCCGGGGCCGACCTCTAATTCGATGTTGCTCAACGTACGCCTGTCGCGCGCCGAGGCGGGGTAGGCAAAGTCGACCTGTTCGAACCGGAGGACACCCTCGCGCACCTCAAGCGGTCCTGCATCCGGATGATCGGCAACGCTTGGTTCGAGATCCAGCACGTTGAAGAGACGCCCGCCACAGGTCGAGGCACGGGCGACGGAGTTGATCATCCAGCCGATCTGGCGTACCGGCATCTGCAGGATGGCCATGAAGGCAAGGCACTCGGCGAGCTGGCCGAGGGTGATCTCGCCGGCCATCGCCTTCTCTCCGCCAACCCACAGCACGAGGCCCATGGCAGCGAGGAAGATGAATGTCATGCGCGTGCTGGAGCGCACGAAGAGGGCTATCCGGCGATGCGACAGAGCCAGCGCACGTGCGGCAATGGTGTCGTAGCGCAACAACTCGTAGGCTGTTGAGGCAAAGGCCCGAACCACACGAATTCCCCCGAGATTCTCCTCCATGACCTTGGTGAGCTGCGAAAGTTCCTCCTGCAGGGCAAGCCAGGCATCACGCAGTTTCAGACGGGCACCCGAGGCCATCACGGCAATGACGGGAACGAACCCGAGGGCAAGCAGTCCCAGCACGAGGTCGATGCGGACAAGCAGGATGGAGCCCCCGACGATCAGGGTCGACAACAGCACGCAACGCAGGATCCCCGTATCCACCCAAAGGCGCACACCCTCGATGTCAAGGATTCCCCTGGTCATCAGTTCACCGGAGTGGACCCGGTCGTGCCATGACAGGCTCAGAATCTGCAGCTGCCGGTAATAGGCCATGCGCAGGTCGTAGCCGATGATCTGGCCCACCGATTCACCCTGATAGTTCTGCACCATGGTGCAAAGACCACGCAGCACGCTGGCGGCAATCAGCAGTGTCGCGGTGGTCAGCAGTGCCTCGCCTGCGAGTTCACGACCGGTTCCGGTCCCCAGAAGACCCTGGGCTTCGTCCACCGCACGTCCGAGGAATTGCGGGACGAACAGCTGGAAGAATCCCGCGGCGAGTGCGGCAACAATGCCGAGCGCCATGCGCCAGCGGTTGTGGAACGCCATGGCCGTGATTCGCCACAGCACCCCGGCGTCAACCCGCGAAACATCGATGTTGTAGCGGCCGTCAAACTCGATATCGATTCGACGCCTGGTCCGGGTCCTGCTTGAGGCCATGCACGTGTTGTCTTGAACGTCAACGGATCAGGCCCCGGTCATTCTGCCACCGGAGCCTTTCGCACCTGGCACTTTACTATGCCGGTACATCATCTGACAATCTCAATGGCCTGGCCGCCCCAGCGGTCTCGTCACTGCTGAACAGGCCCCACCACCGAGGGCAGGATGCCTCCAGAAACCGACACAGGCGGGCAGGACCGTTACAGCGCACGCTGCATCACCAGCATCCACGACGTCGGCCGCGAGCAGTGGGACCGGCTGGCAGGCACTGACAATCCATTTGTCATCCATGACTTTCTTGCCTGTCTCGAGGACAGCGGTTCCGCATCTCCCGAGACGGGTTGGGGCCCTGCGCATGTCCTCCTCGAGGACTCTCGCCAACAACTCGTCGGTGCGGCTCCCGCCTGGTTCAAGAGCCATTCGATGGGCGAGTATGTCTTCGATCAGGGGCTGGCTGACGCCTTCGAACGTGCCGGCGGCCATTACTACCCCAAGCTCCTCGTTGCGGTGCCATTTACCCCGGTCACCGGACCGAGACTGCTCATCGGAAAAACGGATGCCGCGGAATGCATGGAAAGACAGCGTGCTCTGGGATCCGCCATTGTAGGCCTGGCGAGGAACGCCGGAGTGTCCTCGGCCCACATCAATTTTCTGACATCGGATGAATCGCACGCGATCTCCCGTCTCGGATTCCTCCAGCGGACCGGAATCCAGTTCCACTGGGAGAACAGAAGGTATGCGTCTTTTGACGAATTTCTGGCCGGTCTGTCCTCGCGCAAGCGCAAGGCCATCAGGCGCGAGCGCCGCGAAATTGCGGCCAGCGACATTTCCATCCACCGGCTGACCGGCGAGGAGCTGACCGGAGAAATCTGGGATGCCTTCTACGGCTTCTACCGCGATACCGGAAACCGCAAGTGGGGCATCCCCTACCTCACCCGCGACTTCTTTGAACAGCTCGGCCAGCGCATGTCCGACAACGTCGTTCTCATCATGTGCCGGCGGGACGACCGCTGGATCGCCGGCGCTCTCAACGTCAGGGGATCATCAACGCTCTTCGGCCGCTACTGGGGCTGCATCGAGGATCACCCGATGCTTCACTTCGAGTGCTGCTACTACCAGGCGATCGAACATGCCATCTGCAACGGACTTGCCCGAGTCGAGGCAGGCGCCCAGGGCGGCCACAAGATCCAGCGTGGCTACATGCCGGTCACCACCCATTCATCCCACTGGTTTGCCAACCAGGGCATGCATGACGCCGTGTCCCGTTACTTTGCCGAGGAAGGCGTCCACATCGGAGAGCAGGCCGACTACATCGAACGGGAACTGTCACCCTTCCGACAAGTCTGACTTGCGGCCTCCTGTTGGCTTTGCCGGTTCGCCATCACCCTTGGTGGACTCCGTGAGGAACTCCCTCACCTGCAATTCGAATCCGAGGGTGTCGTCGTCGGTCACGATCACGGTGACATGCCCGCCGCCAACGAGACCGCCGAACAGAAGTTCCTCGGCCAGTGGCTTCTTGACATGCTCCTGGATTACGCGTGCCAGGGGCCTGGCGCCATAGGTCTCGTCATAGCCGTGGCGGCAGAGCCACTCCCGGGCTTGCGGCGACAGCGAAATCGTGACCTTGCGTTCGGCAAGCTGCGTTCCGAGTTCGCCGATGAACTTGTCGACAACATGGCCGACAGTCTCGCGCGTCAGCGACGAGAAGGAGACGATCGCATCAAGGCGGTTCCGGAATTCCGGCGTGAACAGCTTCTCGATGGCCTCCGTGTCTTCACCCTGGCGCGTCGCCCTGCCGAATCCCATGGGCGACCTGGCAAGTTCACTGGCTCCCACATTGGTCGTCATGATGATGATGACGTTCCTGAAATCGACCTTCTTGCCGTTGTGATCGGTCAATTTGCCGTAATCCATCACCTGGAGGAGAACATTGAAGAGGTCCGGGTGGGCCTTCTCGATCTCGTCGAGCAGCAGGACAACGTGGGGATTCTGGTCGACGGCATCGGTCAGCAATCCGCCCTGGTCAAACCCGACATAACCGGGCGGGGCACCAATCAGTCGCGATACGGTGTGCCGCTCCATGTACTCGGACATGTCGAAACGGACGAGTTCCATGCCCGAGAATTCGGCAAGGCGCCGCGCCACCTCGGTCTTGCCCACACCTGTCGGTCCGCTGAACAGGTAGCTGCCGACAGGCTTCTCCGTTTCCCGCAAGCCTGCCCGGGAGAGCTTGATGGCATCGGTCAGCGCGTCGATCGCCTGGTCCTGTCCGAAGACCACGCCCTTGAGCTGCACCGGAAGTTCAATCAGGGACGCCCTGTCGCGGCGCGAGACCTTCCTTGGCGGAATGCGCGCCATGCGTGCGATCACCGCTTCCACATCGGCCACACCGACGCTCTTGCGACGCCGGTTCTTCGGCACCAGCATCTGCGCCGCGCCGGCCTCGTCCATCACGTCAATCGCCTTGTCGGGCAGCTTGCGGTCGTGGAGGTATCGGTCGGAGAGTTCCACTGCCGTCCTGATGGCATCATGGGTGTAGCGAATGGCGTGGAACTCTTCGTAGTAGGGCTTGAGACCACGCAGGATCTTCACGGCATCGCCAATGGAGGGTTCCGCCACATCGATCTTCTGGAAGCGGCGCGACAGGGCGCGATCCTTCTCGAATACGGAACGGAACTCCTTGTAGGTGGTCGAGCCCATGCACCGCAGCGTGCCGCTCTGAAGGGCGGGCTTCAGCATGTTGGACGCGTCCAGCGATCCCCCGGAAGCGGCACCCGCGCCAATGACCGTGTGAATCTCGTCGATGAAGACGATGGCATCGCGATCGGCTTCAAGCGTGGTGATGACCGACTTCAGCCTCTCCTCGAAATCGCCCCGGTAGCGTGTTCCGGCGAGCAGCGCCCCCATGTCCACGGCCCAGATCGTGCATCCTGCCAGCACCTCGGGCACGTCGTTCTCGGTGATTCTCCGGGCAAGGCCTTCGGCGATCGCCGTCTTTCCCACACCCGGATCGCCAACGAGAAGAGGATTGTTCTTTGTACGCCGGCACAGCACCTGGATGGTGCGTTCCACCTCCCGTTGCCGCCCGACCAGGGGGTCGGTCTTGCCGGACTTTGCCTTCTCGTTGAGATTGACGCAGTAGGCCTCGAGTGCCTCGTCTCCCTGGCGAACCTCCTCCTCGCCTTCCTGCGTTCCACGCACGATCCTGGGTTCCGACTGCCCCGGAACCTTGGAAACGCCATGGCTGATGTAACTCACGGCATCGAGTCGCGTCATGTCCTGCTTCTGCAGGAACCAGACGACATGACTCTCCCGTTCCGAGAACATCGCCACCAGTATGTTCGCGCCGGTCACCTCTCCCGCACCCGATGACTGGACGTGGGCCACGGCCCTGCGCAGGGTCCTCTGGAAGCCCTGGGTGGGCTTCGCCTCGACGGATTCCTCCAGGGTGATGGAATCAAGGTTGTGATCGATGAAGTCCTCGACCTCGGCGCGGATGCGCTCGGGGTCGACATTGCAGGCCTTGAGAACCGCCACCGCATCCTCGTCCTCGGTCAGTGCAAGCATCAGATGCTCGAGCGTGGCATACTCATGGCACCGCATGTTGGCGTGTTCCAGGGCCTTGCGCAGCGTGTGTTCGAGGTTGGGCGAGATCATGGAGGGCTCATTCCTTCTCGAGCGTGGCCTGCAGGGGGTGCTCGTTGTGCCGCGCGAAGTCGATGACCTGCGTCACCTTACTCTCGGCAACATCGAAGGGATAGACACCGCACAGGCCGACACCGTGACGGTGCACGTGGAGCATGATCCGGGCCGCCTCTTCGGGGCCCTTGTGGAAGAACCTGACCAGCACGTGAACGACAAACTCCATCGGCGTGTAGTCGTCATTGAGCAGAAGCACCTTGTACATGGAGGGCTTCTGCGTCTTCTGCCGAACCTGGGTCGCGACACCGGTCCCGCTGCCATCACCGTTCCGGCGATTGTCGTCACTCATGAGGCACCATCGGACGCATACGAAGGCTACAGGACAGATCATATCCGCAATGCAAGCAACAGGCCAGACACCGGTCGGTGTTCACTGCCGTCATCCGGCGGATGCTGACCGATTTGAAACCTGCTGACCAGGAGTCCGACGCTGCGGGAAGACGTTCATTGGCAGGACTCAAAAGGCGCGTGTTCCTCTCGTTGCCCTCCCGAACGCTGCCGGTTGAACCATCGATGAGTTCACGAATCCGTTGGAGTGTGCGGGGTCTCGATGTCGTAACCCGCGCCTGCGCGGGTACCTCATTTCCTGGAAAGCATCACCATCGGTCCGATGAACGGCAGGCAGACTACGACATGAAGGCAACCGACATGCTCCCGCCGGCAAGGCAAAACGACAACACCCCCGAAGGGCCCTCTCGACCCTGCGGGGGTGCTGCTCGGGAGGAACGCCGCTCAGGCAGTCTGGCGAACTGCCCTGCTCCAGGCATCGGTGAACCGCTGGCCGAGCGGCTGGCCGCATTCGGTGGCAATGCGAAGCCATGCGTTCGTCATGTCCATGCTGTCCTGGATGGCATGGTCGAGGGTCTTGCGCACGTAACCCTGCTGGATCTCGACTGCCTCGCCGAAAGACTTCGCACCGGCGAGTGCCTTGCGGGTCTCGGCGCCTTCGGCAACCCGCCGCCTGGCGATCTCGAGGACGCAGCCGTTGAATCCCTCGACACCCTTCATAAACGTGGCGCCGGCTTCCACCATCGCCTCGAAGTTGGCGCGCCGGATGTCGTTGATCTGTCCGAGAACGGTGTCGTCGCCACCTGCCCGCTCGGCAGTGTCGAACGCGTCACGACCCATGGTGACCATGGTTTCGAAACCCTTCCTGGTGGCATCCGTGTTGCACTTCACGACGTCTTCCGAAACCCTGAACCCGGTCTCGATCACCTCGTCCACACCCGGAACCTCGGACGTCTCACTGGTTGTCTTCGCATTCGCCATGTCTCATCTCCGCTTTGGCAACTTATGTTGCACTGCAACATTGCCGATATGGGCACTGCGACGGAGGTTGTCAAGAGAAAATTGTGCACCGCACAATTGCACGTGGAGGGACGTTTGACGCAAGGGATTCAATCCACCATAAGGCAACCGACAGCAGACACCAGGTGACTTCCCATGCCTCTTCCATTCAGTTTCACGGCGCCGGTGCCGCTGGCCTTCGGCGACAACCGCCTCATGAAGCTCGGCCGCGATGTCAGGCGTCTTGCAGGCGATGGCGCCGAGGTCCTCCTCGTAACGGATCCTGTTCACACCGGTAACGGCCTTGCCGAACGCGCCGCCGGTGCTCTCGGCGAGGCCGGGCAC
>JAJEHK010000120.1 GCA_022823765.1 Alphaproteobacteria bacterium
ATCCGGAAGGCTTCCTCGGCCGACACCCACCGGGAGAGGTCGTGCGTCATGACCCGCGACACATAGGCGGAAAGGCGCATCGCCTCGAACATGTTCTGGTTGTCGGAGGAGTTGGAACCATCCGAACCCACGGCAACGTTGAGTCCGGCCTCGAGCATGCGGCGCACCGCGGCAAGGCCCGATCCAAGCCGCAGATTGCTGCCCGGATTGTGCACGACCGAAGCGCCGCGATCGGCGAGGAGACGCATCTCGTCGTCATCGAGCCAGACACCGTGTGCCGCCGTGAACCGCTCGTTCACCAGTCCGATCCTGTCGACATGGCGGGTGAGCGACATGCCATAGGTCTCGTGACCGAGCATGGACTGGAACTTCGACTCCGCCATGTGCATGTGCACAGGCAAGGAGTGCTCGCTGGCGAGATCCCGGCAGGCCTTGAGGAAGTCATCAGTGCAGTGCATCGGTACCGTCGGGGCAAGGCCGGGGCACACCATGTCCTTCGCAGGAGACCAGTCCCGGACGATATCGCGTCAGGCGTCGAGCGCCACCTGCCAGGGTTCGGGTTTCCATGACTTCACGGTCTCCCGCAGCCCGGGCTCCATGGCCTCGCCAAGACCCGGCACAAGGTCGTGGAAGCCGATGTCCGCCACCATGGGTGCAACGATGGCCCGCATACCGGCATCCTCGTAGGCCCTGGCCACCTGGCGGATGCCGGCGGGACTGGGGTGCGGCAACTCGAAGGTGAGGTCATAGGTGGCCGTGCATCCCCGACGGATCATCTCCGCGGAATTGAGAAGCGTGGCAAGGTACATGTCCTCGGCTGTGCGCTGGCCGCTGATCCACACCCCGGCATTGAGCAACAGTTCCAGGGACCAACGATCGCCACGGCCCTTGCCGAGACTGCCGTGACCATGGGTGTGGCCGTTGACGAGTCCGGGAATGACGAGATAGCCGGAAACATCCCTCACCGGAGAACCCTCAGGGCCGTCGTTTCCGGGCGGCATCACGTCAAGGATGGTGCCGTCCC
This sequence comes from Alphaproteobacteria bacterium, assembly GCA_022823765.1. Classification (GTDB taxonomy): domain Bacteria; phylum Pseudomonadota; class Alphaproteobacteria; order SP197; family SP197; genus SP197. Next base: position 1,025 of record JAJEHK010000120.1, read on the forward strand.
TGACGAGTATGTCGCGATACGGCGCATCCCGGTTGTCGGCATCGAGGATGCGCCCTCCTCTGAGGATCATGGTCATGGCGATTTTCCGGCGGAGTCGATGACACGGGCAAGGTGGTCGGCCCAGCAATCCTCGGGTTGCCACCCCAGGATCTCCCTCGACGGTCGCAGGTCGAAGGCGCTGGCGCGCGGATGGTGCCGGTAGAGATCCGCATCTGCAATCGCCGGCCGGTGACCGCATGACTGCTTGATGGCCTCGGCGGTCTCCAGGGCCGAACAGGTGTCCGGGCCGGTGACATAGAAGATGCCGCTCCGGATGCCGCGCACGGCGAGGGCTGCGCGGAAGGCCCGGGCTGCGTCATCGGGGGATACGAAAGCCCTGGTGATGGCCAGCGGTTCGCGCAGGATCCGCCAGCCCGCTCCGCTGGCGGCAGGCGGCGGTTCGGTGCCATCGGCATCGCTGGCCGTCTGCGCCATAGACCATGTGATGTCCGGCTGGGCGACAAGGCTGGGTCTGAGCGAGATGACCTCGAGGTGGCCGCGGTCAACGAAGGCCTGGGCGAACTGCTCCACCACCTTCTTCGTCATGCCGTAGGCCTGGCGGGGCCGGAGCTCGGTCTCCACCGGCAACGGCAGAACGCCTGGAGGATTGTAGGCGCCAATACCGAGGGCGGCCACGCTCGAGGCCAGCACCACGCGCTCGATGCCGAGTTCCTCGGATGCCTGCAGGACGTTCCACGTGCCGCGCAGGTTGACGTCGATGTAGGCCTCTTCCTCCTCGACAATGCCATCATCCAGGGCCGCCAGGTGAGCCACCGCCTGGCATTCTTGCAGCGCTCCCCGCACGGCATCGATGTCGCGCACGTCACACAGAGTCACGTCGCCGTCACCGGCCTCGATGTCGATCACGGTGACATCGCAGACTGATTCCAGATGCTTCACCACGTAGCGGCCAAGGCGGCCGCTGCCTCCCGTGACCGCCACGCGGGAATAGGGAAAACCACTCAAGAAGGCCTCTCCCGACTAGCACCACGCTTATCCTGTACGTCCTGCCGCAGATGTGTCAAAGGCGGTCCCATGGCCCGGCGAGCCACCACCGGCTGATATCGCGGGCGCGGGTCTCGCTTCGTTGCAGTGAACCTCGCATCCATTCCCAGCCCCGCCGCCAACAAGATGCCGGAGTTCACGCAGCGACTCAGATCAGACGTTGCCTTGGCGCCAGGCAACTGAAGCGATGGTGCGTTCCGTCTTGTCTGGCGCATCATCGGGTGTGATGGTAAGCCTCATCGCACCGTCGCCCGCGGACCGGAGGGAACGACCATGCCGACAACGCTCGACCCCGGACCGTGTTCACGGGTTGGCTCGCGAACTGGCACCGAATCTTCGTGGAAGGAGTCGCGACGGCAGCCGCAGTCTTCAGCCGGCTGTTCAACCTCATCAGGCCGGTCGTGGCAGGAGTAGGTCATGTCCATCTATCGCGCCGCCCACGACCGTTTCCGGGACATCATCGTCGAGGATGCCGCCTTCGAAACGCTGGCCGAGGGGTTCAGGTTCACGGAAGGTCCGTCATGGCATCCAGCGGAACGCCATGTGACGTTCACCGACATTCCGTCGAACCGCATTCACCGCTGGCACGCCTCGTCCGGAACGATCGAAGTCCTGCGCGAACCCAGCAACATGACCAACGGCACCTGCTACGACGCCCAGGGCCGGTTGCTGATGTGCGAGCACGCCTCCAGCCGGGTCAGCCGGCTCGAGCACGACGGCGAGGTGACCGTGCTGGCGGACTCCTGGCAGGGCCGCGAGCTGAACAGCCCCAACGACATCGTCGTCGACGACCGCGGCGGGATCTGGTTCACCGATCCGCTCTACGGCAGGGAGAGCCACACCGGCGTGACGCGCGAGCCGGACCTGCCATTCCGCGGCGTCTTCTGGATCGACCCCTCGGGCACCCTCCACCTCGTCGATGACGACTACGACGGACCGAACGGTCTCTGCTTCTCACCCGACAAGTCACGCCTTTACGTCAATGACAGCGAGCGCCAGCACATCAGGGTCTACGAAATTGACGCCGAGGGCGGCGCCTCCGGCGGCCTGCTCTTCGCCGAGACGCGGGACGACGACGGCACGCTTGGAAGCGGCTCGCCGGACGGCATGAAGGTCGATGCCTCAGGCAATGTGTGGACCGGCGGGCCGGGCGGAATCCATGTCTTCGATGCGGACGCCACCCTGCTCGGCGTCATCCTGACGCCCGGGTTTCCGGCCAACTTGTGCTTCGGAGGCGACGACATGCGCGATCTTTTCGTCACCGCTGAAACGACCTTTCTGCGCCTGCGTATCGGACATCCCGGACACCCGACGTTCCGGCCATGACGAGTTTCCGCGGCTACCAGCGCATCTCGCAAACATCTCGCAATACGACTTGTCTCGAAAACAGGCATCAGGAGATAGATGTCGGGAATGATCATCAAGCCTGTTTCCGAGCGAACTCGTCCGCCTTCATTTCGTCGACTAGCTGATTGAGCCCGTCAGTATCGGTTCCGGGCTTGAAGTTGAAAGCATGGGATTCCACCTTGAATGGAGGCACCTGGGGCGGTTTGCTCCGCATCCCGAGACCGATGCGCAACGCATCGTTGACGACAGCCTTCATGCTTCTTTTTGTGCGCCGCATCTCCCGTTGCAGGAGCAGCTCGACATCCGGGTCGACGATCAGTGTGGTTCGCATGGATGACATCATGATGATCTGCATGTTGAAGTCGAGATGTCATTCCGCCTGGTGTCCGGGGGACCTGTCGTCGTCCCTGTTCAGCTGCGCAAATCAGGCCGTTATGGACGGCTTCTTCCGTCTGGCGCCGGCTCAACCCGTTCATTCCGCCGCCAGAGTGTGAATCGGGTGTGTGCCTGCCCCGCGGTCGTGATTCTCTCACGCGTTCACAGCCGCCGGTGCGCTGCCTCAGGCGTTGCAACCTCCTGGAACCCGGCTTGCCTCCCCGACTTGAACGGGTGACGGCAATGCTGTTCTAGAGCCTTGGCACACGCGTAGAGGCTCCGCAGAGCAGAAGCATGGCCGGAACCAAATCCGGGTGCCGATGACATTTCGTCATGCCCTCGAGGCATCTGGCGACAGGGTGTCGATGGTTCCGAGGATCAGGGATGGGCCCGCGGGAGGATGAGGGCATCGACCGCCAGACAACCCTGCGCGTGGACAATGAGGGGATTGATGTCGAGTTCGGCAAGGCAGTCGCCCAGGGTGGTGGCGATCACGGAAAGCCTGGCAACAGTGTCGACCAGGGCGTCCACGTCCACGGCTTCGCTGCCTCTCACACCGTCGAGGAGCGGCCGGCAGGCGAGCTGATCGATGGCGCGGCGCACGCTTGCCCGTCCGGCAGGAGGAAGAAGGAACCTGCGGTCAGCGTGTGTCTCGATCAGGATCCCCCCTGCAGCAATCATGACGAGTGGCCCGAACTGTTCGTCGATGACAATTCCGGCTGCCATTTCCATGCCCTGGGGAGCCATCGCCTCCACCAGCACCCGCGGCCCCAGCCTCTCGGCGAGATCGTGCCAGCCCCGCGCGACATCGTCCTCGTTGTCGACTGCGAGGATGACGCCGGAGGCTTCGGTCTTGTGCAGGAGACCGCTGGCCGCCGTCTTGAGAACTACGGGCCAGCCGATTGCGGCGGCTGCTGCGGTGCACTCGTCAGCCGACGACGCCATCTGCCTCGCCGGCGCGGCGATACCGAAGCTCTCCAGGAGGGCGAGGCCCTCGTTCTCGTCGAGCGCCCCGGTACCGGCAAGTCGCTGGCACCAGCGTTCGATCACCGGCGCGCCGGGCACAGGAGCCATGTCGCCGGGGGCATCATCCACCCGGTCGCGGCGCTGCATGGCAAGGCGGACCGCGGAAAGGAAGGTCTCGGTGCCGTCGATGACGAGAACCGGACTCGCTGCCGTCCTCCTCGCCATCTTCGGGTCCATGGCCCGGCTCCAGTGCTGGCAGAAGAAGACCGGCTTCGCCGTCTCCCGCTCGATCTTCTCGCAGAGTTCGAGATAGACGGAGCCGCCGGTTTCAAGGCCCCCGAGATCCGCGAAGATTCCCGTCATGGCTGATGCAGGGTCATCGGCCAGCGCCTTCATGGAGCCCGTGTAGACATCCTGCCACTCCCGGCCCGAGCCCCACACGTCTGTCGGGTTCACCGGTTCGAGGCCGTACTCCAGGAGACCGGCGAGAGTCTTCACCGTGTCGTCGCCGATATCGGCGAAGGGAACACCCATCCTCGCAGCAAGGTCGAGCAGCATGCCGCGGGCTCCGCCCGAATCCATGATGCCGGCAAGGCCTCCCGGAGCGATCTCCTTGTGGTGCGCAAGGAGGCGGCTGGCCGCGGCGAGTTCATCCCAGGTGTCGACCCGCAGCACCCCGTAGTGGTCGAAGACCGCTTCGTATGCGGCATCGTTTCCGGCGAGCGCACCCGAATGACTGCGCGCCAACTCGGCGCTCCGGCCGGTCCGGCCCACCTTGATCGCCACCACCGGAACGTCCGCCCTGGCCGCCCTGTCGAGGGCCGCCCGGAAGGCATCGGGATCGCGCACCGTTTCAAGGAAGAGCGCGATGACCCGGGTGCTCTCCTTGTCGAGCGCATAGTCGATGTAGTCGGCCGCCGTCACCGTGAGTTCCTGACCCGCCGAAATGCACAGGTTGTGCCGGTGCCTCGGGTCGACGAACTGCAGGGTCAGAAAACAGGTACCCGAGTGAGTGATGAGGGTGATGTGGCCAGGGTCGAACCAGCCGTCCTCCGGCACGTCCATCCACGTGACCCGGGCGCCGACCGAGTAGTTCACGTATCCCATGCAGTTCGCGCCGATGACGAGAAGTCCCGCCTCTCTCGCAATCCCCTGCAGGCGATCCTTGAGATTCGATTCGGCCGTATCCCCCTCGAGATAGGCGCTGCCGAAGATGGTCACCGACCGAACGCCTGCCTCGACAGCATCGACGAGGGCTGCCTCGATGCGGGCGTTCGCGACCGAAAGAACGGCATGTTCGACACCTCCCGGGACGTCGCCAAGCGAGGGATGGCAGTCGATGTCGTCGATCCTGTCGTAGCGGGGATTGACCGCGTGAATCCTCCCCCTGTAGTGCGGACTGGCGAGATTGCGCAAGGTAGCGTAGCCGAAGGAATCGGGACGCGCCGAGGCGCCCACCAGGGCGATGGAGCGGGGTTCGAGCAGGGGTCGAAGGCGATGTTCCGTCATGGCGGCGACCGTATCCTGCATCGCCGGGTCAAACCAGCTAGCATGACGGCTTCAATCCCCGGAGGATAGCGGCGATGGTGGATTCCGCCCGACGCCCGCCGAGTGTGGACACGATCCTGGGAATGCCGGCCATGGCCGGCATTCAGCATCTCTTCGGACGGCGCCTGGTGAAGGAGGGCGTGCGCGACATCATCAGCCGCCATTCAGGCATCGACTGGGCGACAGGCAAGGGTCCGGCTCTCGTCGAGGCTTTCTGCAGGGCACGCATGGAGTCGGGTCCGCACCGGGTTTTCAATCTCACCGGCACGGTTCTTCACACCAACCTCGGACGCGCACCGTTGGCCGGCCCCGCCATCGAAGCCATGATGCGGGCTGCATCGGGCGCTTCAGCGCTGGAATACGATCTGACAAGCGGCAGGCGGGGAACCCGTGGGGGCGATGTCGCAAACCGTCTTCGACGCCTGACGGGCGCCGAAAGCGCCCTTGTCGTCAACAACAATGCAGCCGCCGTCATGCTGCTTCTAAACACCCTGGCGCTCAGACGCCAGGTTCCGGTCTCCCGGGGTGAACTGGTTGAGATCGGCGGCGCCTTTCGCATGCCGGCCATCATGGCGAGGGCCGGCGCCCGGCTGATCGAGGTGGGGACCACGAACCAGACGCACCTTGCCGACTACGAAGAGGCGCTCGGTCCGCGAACCGGCCTTTTGTTCAAGGTCCACACGAGCAACTACGTGATCCAGGGATTTGCATCGGCAGTAGAGGAACCTCAACTCGTGCGGCTCGCCAGGGCCCATGGCGTGCCGTTCGCCGTTGATCTCGGCAGTGGAGCGCTGGTCGACTTCAGCCGCTGGGGTCTGCCGAGGGAACCAGTGGTTGCCGAGGTCGTGGCACACGGGGTGGATCTCGTGACCTTCAGCGGTGACAAGCTTCTGGGAGGACCCCAGGCCGGAATCGTCGTCGGACGTGCCGATCTTGTCGCCCGCATGGCGGCCAACCCGATGATGCGGGCGATGCGTCCCGACAAGATGACACTGGCGGCACTCGACGCAACGCTGGCTCTCTACGAGAACCCCGACAGCCTGCCGCGTACACTCCCGGCCTTGCGCCTGTTGACGCGATCTGCCGCGGACATCATGGACGAGGCAAGGGACCTCGAGAGTGATCTCGCCAATGCCCTCACACCCGCCTTCACCGTCGAAGTCGTTCCCCTGGAAAGCCAGATAGGCAGTGGGGCTCAGCCCGTCACCACCCTCGCCAGTGCGGGCTTTGCCATCCGTCCGACAGACCCCGGACGCGGTTCGGACCGGCGTCTTCGTCGACTCTCCGCCGCCCTCAGACGCCTGCCGCGACCCGTTATCGGATCATTGAGAGGCGGCACTCTCTTCCTTGACCTGCGCTGTCTTGACGACAGGGACGCTTTCCGCGCCGGACTGCGGGGTCTGGATCCTTCATGATAGTCGCCACGGCCGGTCACGTGGACCACGGCAAGACGTCGCTGGTGGCCACGCTGACGGGTGTCGACACAGACCGGCTGGCTGAAGAAAAGCGGCGCGGCCTCACCATCGATCTTGGCTATGCATGGCTCGATCTGCCGTCAGGGCAGCGCGTCGGCTTCATCGATGTGCCGGGCCACGAACGGTTCGTGCGAAACATGGTGGCCGGTCTCTCCCGGGTCGACCTCGGTCTTCTCGCTGTCGCGGCTGATGACGGCGTCATGCCGCAAACGACAGAGCACGTGGCCGTGCTCTCCCTTCTCGGCGTCCGGCAGATGGTGATCGCCATCACCAAGGCCGACCGCGCCATCGACGACAGCATCGCACGCACCGCCGTTGCAGCCGAAGCCCTGGTGAATGGTTACGGCATCCATGTCAGGGCCGTGATCGCCACATCCGTCGCCGACCAACGAGGCCTGCCCAAGCTGCGCCGTCACCTCGAAAAGGCGGTACAGGACGTGGCCGCACCACCACTGGAAGGAGGCTTCCGGCTGGCCGTCGACCGGTCCTTCATCATGAAGGGAGCCGGGCTGGTGGTGACCGGGACTGTCTGTGCCGGGGAGGTCTCTACCGGTGACGCCCTGACCGTGCTTCCTGCCGGACTCGACACACGGGCACGGGCGCTTCATGGCCAGGCCCGCCCGGCAGAACGAGCCGTCACTGGCGAAAGGGCTGCCATCAATCTTGCTGGGCTCGGCCGCAATGATGTTCGTCGCGGGGACTGGGTCGTGACGCCGGACATCCTGGTACCGTCACGCCGGATTGACGCCATGGTGACGATCCTGGAAAGCGAACGCCGTGCCTTCAGCCACTGGCAGGCCGTTCACGTTCACCATGGGACCGGTCATGTGACCGGGCGTGTCGCCCTTCTCGAGGATCCTGAGATTGCCCCGGGTGAAAGCGGGCTGGCGCAGCTGCGCCTTGACGGATCGCTGGTGCCGGCCTGGAACGATCGCCTGCTGCTGCGCGACGTTTCGGCACGCCGCACGATCGGCGGGGCGCGGGTGCTCGATGCCTCAGGACCGGCACGGGGACGGGCCCGGCCCGAGCGCCTGGCACGCCTGAATGCCGTCGATCGCAACGATCACGAAAAGGCGCTTGGCGCCCTTGTCGACATCGCGGCGACCGGTTTCGATCCGGCGGCCTTCTTCTCGTCGCGCAATCTGGCGGCCGATGCCTGCCCGCTTCCCGGTCACGTGCGCCGGTTCACCCGGGACGGACGCGAACACGTGATCCACGAACGTCACTGGAACGCTCTCGCCGGCCACGTCCTCGATGCAATAGACGGCGATCACGCATGCCGCCAGGACCGGCTCGGGCCTGCGGCGGGGGAGCTCCATTTGCTGGTTCCAGGATCAGTCGATTCCGTTCTCGTCGGCGCGGTCATCGACGATCTTTGCCGCAAGGACACATTGATTCGGCGCGGGGCGGTAGTTCACCGTCCGGAACGCAAGGTGGAACCGGCGGCGAAGGACCGGGCCCTTTGGGCCAGGACCGAGGCAGCCATTGAGGTGGCGTCGGGCTCGCCGCCATCGCTTCATCCCCTTGCCGCCACGCTGGACATGGCGCCGGATGACCTGCGCCGATTTCTGGAACGGATGGCCGCCTTTGGCCTCGTGGTGAGAATTGCGCGCAACCGCTATCTCACACCGCGGCAGATCGCCAAGGCCGAGGCGGCCGTGCGCCGCCTTTTCCGGGAGCATCCCGATGGCATTGACGTGGGCGAGGTGCGCGATGCCCTGGGCATCGGGCGCAATCACGCAGTGGACCTTCTGGAGTACCTGGATCACACGGGCGTCACGTGGCGCCGCGGCATGCTGAGGTTTGCACCGGAACTCAAGACCGATCCGGGACGGATCTCCAGAATGGCTCGAGTTCCTTGAACGCCCGCCAACTGGCCCCCGCGTCGCTTTCGAGGTGTTCCTCCCTTGCCGCCCACCAGCCGGCAACGAGGCCCGCGGCGCGGGCAAGTTGGCGCTTGCCGGGCGCCGACCTGGTGCAGCACCTGATGAGGTCGCCGGCCACGGCGGCATCGTTGGCTGCACCCAGCGCATCCTGCAGGTTCGACAGCGCCTGGAGCCAGGTGCTCGTGCCCTGATAGGCCGGGCCGACAAACTGGATGGCATAGCGCAGGCGCTTGATGCAGAGGCGAAGTTGATGACGCGCGACGGGGTTCAGGGCGTCAAAGCTCTCCCCGCCGGACAGGACATGCGCGTAGACCTCGCTCAAGGCCCTTCCGAATTGCGGTTCTGCCGGACCGCCAAGTAATGGGTCTCCAGCAGACCAGCCACGCTCAACGATCCACTGGCCCAATGTGAGAACGGTGCTCGTATAGCGAGGCGAACCAATAGCCAGAGCAAGCCGGCGGCAGGCCGCCTGTCTGCGGGTTCCTACGCACTTTTCGAGAAGCGCGAGGTCTTCGTCACCAGGAAAAGCTTCGCGCAGTGGGGCCAGGGTCACATCGCTGAGAACATCGAGGTCGCGAACTGCTGCAAGACTGGCGGAAATCCACTTCAGGTCCGCGACAAAGCGCGCCTGGCCGCCATCATCGAGCCAGGGCGCGAACAGCTCCAGGGCCGCCCTCAGCCGGCGCAGGGCCACACGCATCTGATGGACGCCTTCGATATCACGGCCGTCAAGGGCCGCCGCCTGGTTGTTCATCCAGTGGTCGTAGCAGCGTCCCAACGTCAGGGCGATGGCATCATCGAGACTCGTGTCGGGATCAAGGACGAAGGCGCCGGCCTTGCTCCAGGCCGGCGGTCGACCACCTCCGAGCGCATAGCCGCGCTGGGATTTCGTGAAGGCCTCAATGGCCAGCGGCGTCTGACGATGCATCCCGAGCGCCAGGCTGTAGAGATCGCCAATTCCGCCTTCCATGAGTTCGAGCTCGATTTCGCTCAGTGGTTCCCTGGCGCCCGACGCTTCCACGAAGCCGTTGTCGATCGCCACCTCGACTCGCGAGCCCTTGCCCTGATCCTCCAGCATGAGTACCCGGCGGTTGATCATGGTGCGGAAGGCCGGAACGAGATCACCATCGGCGATATCCGCATACCCCGAACCGGCCGCCTGGCGCAGCAGGGCGGCGCATGGCTGTGGTCCGGCGACCGGATCTTCCCGTTCAAGACGAAAGGCGGTGTGTCCGGCCGGGTCGAACATCTTGGCTGTCTGCACGAAGGAATCGCCTTGACGCCGCACGCGCAGTGCAATGCCGTCCCGTTGCAGACGGCGCCCCTTGGTGTCGAAGTAACGTGAATCGATACAGCGTTCACCGAGATCCCGCGCCCTCAACAGTGGCGGCAGGTGGAGAAGCGACCCTGCGGCTTCCGGCGAGACGGTGAACTTGAGCTCGATCTCCGGAGCCCAGCGGTTTCTCGTTGAGGCCTTCACGGAGGCATCTCGTCGTGACGGGGAAGGTGATCGGCGAAGTCGTACCAGGGTGCCCTGGAACCAACGAAGACATGATCATCGGCCGACCGCCCGGGATCACTGTCAAGAGAACCGAAGGGAATCACCGCAACCATGCGTCCGCGGTCATGGCGGGGCATGACGGAACCGCAAAGGGAGCAGAACGATTGGGCGAAATACCGCGCCCCCGGAAGATGCCAGAGCTTCAGGTGGTCTTCGCCGCGGGTGAACCGGAGGTCGTCGATATCGAGAAAGCCATTGGTCGTGTGGGCCGCGGCGCGTGCCTTGCGGCACCGCGAGCAGTGGCAGTTGTGTACCCGCTTGAAACGCGATGGCACCTCGTAGGCGATGGCGTTGCACAGGCAGCTGCCGTGAAGGATGTCCTCCTCCGGCGCGGCCCGTGTCGGCATGTCGATGACCGGGCCCTCCATTTCCTCGCCCCAGATGTCGTGACGCGGCAGATCGTCGGCGATGACGTGCCACGGCGCCTGGAAAGCGGCAAAGATATGCGCCTCGGGCCTGGCGCCGGGATCACCATCGAGACCTCCTACCGGCATCTCCGAATCACCCGGGAACGGCACCACCGACCCGCACCGGGAGCAAAAGGCGCGCATTGCTCCGGGGGACGATTCGAAGAAGCTCGTATGGTCCTTGCCGGAAAGGAAGGTCACGGTCTCCGGATCAACCGCGGCATAGGTGGCAAACGGCGCCCCATGGATCTTGCGGCACATGGAGCAATGGCAATGGGTCATCTCCGTGAGCGGGCCATCGACGCGCCAGCGCACCGCTCCGCACAGGCAACTCCCCGTGACCATGACCGTCTCTCCCTCCCGTTCCGTCAGGCGCCCTCGATGATCCTGCGCGCATCGCTCACGACGCGACCGTAGCCATCGAGAAGGGCTGCGACATCGTCCAAAAGCGCAGCGAAGGTGAGGCCGATGTCACGCGATGCCTCCATGTCCTCGATCGTGTAGACGTTCATGCCGAAGACCTTGCCTGCCTTGCGGCACGCTTCGGCAACGTGGCTCCGGTCCTCAGCGTCGGCGGCACCGAACACGCCCTTGCGGCCCCGTGCCATGTTGAGATCCGCCGGCCCGAGAAAGATGCCGTCCACGCAATCGAGTGCCAGAATGGCCTCGACATCCTCGAGGGCGCCGACGGTCTCCACCATGGGATAGCAGCGTACGCGGACATTTTCGGCAGCAAAGAAAGCCTCGTCACTGCCACCGTACCCGAAGGTCCGACCACCCCCGACGCTGCGGTCACCCATGGGAGGATACTTGGCATAGGCTGTCAACTCGCGTGCATGATCAAGGCCGTCGACATGAGGGATGATGACTCCGGTCGCTCCGGAATCGAGCGGGTGCTGGACCGCGATGCGCGTCGGTTCGGCCACCCGGACGAAGGACTGAAGGCCCGATTCGCGGGCCAGGAGGATCAGCCGGTCTACATCGCTGCGATCGAAGACGCCGTGTTCCATGTCGATGGTGATGCCTTGACACCCGTGGATGTTGGCCGCTTCGACAGCGACCGCATTGGCGCTGGCAAGCCACAACGTGTAGGTGACCGGAGAACGGTTCATGATGTCCTTCCCGATGATCCCCTTCGAGGGATCGCAACCTTGAACGGTTTTCGCCATAGTGGCGCAAGATGCCCGGGCAATTCAATGGAGCAAACGCCATGACATCCGCCGCCCTGGAGGACGATCGCCCGATCCTCACTGACGGGGGTATGGGGGAAGCGCTTGCCGGCATGGGTTTGCGTCAGCCCGGTTCACCCTTCTGGTCGGGGCGCGCACTCATCGAGGCGCCCGATGCCGTCCTTGGGCTGCACCGCGACTTCATCCGTGCCGGAGCCGATCTCATCATCACCAACACCTACGGCGTCGTGCGGTCCTTCATGGTCGATCTCGGCATCGAGGACCGGTTCCGCGAACTCAATCTCAAGGCTCTCGAACTCGCCCGCCGGGCCGTCGACACCGAGAAACGCGACGTCCTCATCGCTGGCTCGCTGCCGCCACTGTCGGACAGCTACCTTCCCGACGAGGTTGAATCCGAGGACATCCTGGCGGAACGCTACGCCGAACAGGCCGGCATCCTGGCCGACGGTGTCGATCTCTTCATCTGCGAGACACTCACCACGGTCGCCGAGACCCGTGCTGCTGCCGCGGCGGCTGCGGGCACCGGCAAGCCCGTGTGGATCGGCTGGACGCTCCACGAAGACAAGGAGGCCTCGCTCAAGGACGGCACCAGCGTTGCAGAGGCTGCCCGCAGTGTCGCCGACCAGCCGGTCAGCGCCTTCATTGCCAACTGCTGCACACCGGAGGCCGTGACGCGGGCCCTGCCCGAACTGCTGGCCACCGGCCTCCCCACCGGTGGCTACGCCAATACCTTCGCACCGATCCATGCAGGCAACCCGTCGGTCGGCCACCGCCATGACCTTGATCCCGAATCCTATCGCGACCATGTCGCCAGGTGGCTGGAGGCTGGCGCCCGCATCGTCGGCGGGTGCTGCGGCACCCTGCCCCGCCACATCGCGTTGCTGAGATCGCTGATCGACGACGGTCCACCCCGGTAGGACCGTCTCACTCCCCTACTGCAATGTCACGTCAGGCATGGGCGTGTAGGCGTGCTCGCCGTCTGCCATGGCCGCCTCGCGACCACCGAGCGCAGCGATCTTTCGCGCCTGGTCGGCGAAACAGCGCCGGTTGACCGCGTCGCAGTCCACAATGGCGCCAAGGCGCGCCTCGCACGCCGCACGCGTGGCCTTGTGGGCCGGATGCCGACCGAGATCGGCGGACTCGATGGGATCGTCGTCCATGTCGAAGAGCTGCGGCGGGTATCCCGGATAGGCAACATACTTCCAGTTCCGCCAGCGCATCATGAACATGCCGGTGACAGCGCCACGCTCGTGGTACTCCGAAAGAACGGCCCGGTCTTCGTGATCCCCGTCGATAAGGTCCTGCAAGGCGATGCCGTCGAGGCCACCGGCACTCTTCAGTCCGTGGGCCTTCAGGATGGTGGGCTGAAGATCGATGTGGGAGGCCGGTGAAGCGCAGCGCTGTCCCGACGGCATGCCGGGCCCGGCAGCAACGAGAGGAACGGCCGACGACTCCTCGTACATGTTCATCTTCGCCCACATGCCGTGGTTGCCGAGCATCTCGCCGTGATCGGACACATAGATCACGAGGGTGTTGTCCGCCTCGCCGGACGCCTCGAGTGCGGCGAGCACGCGTCCGACATTGTCATCGAGGAAGGAGACATAGCCGTAGTAGGCATGCCGCGTCTCGATGACGTGGTCATCGTCCCGGAAATGCCGGTCGTAGTCCCAGATCGTCTGGCAGACATCGAGAACCGGATGTTCCGGCCGCTCTCCCGGAGCGCGCAGGCGCGGCAGGTCGACCTGTCGCCTGTCATAGAGATCATGGAACGTGTCTGGGGCGACGATAGGATGGTGCGGCGCCACAAAGGAACAAAAGAGCGTCCACGGCTGATCGGTTCCCGGAGCGACATCGCCAAGCCATGCGCAGGCAAGCTCGGTAACCTTGCGGTCGTAGCGCGTGTAGCGTGATTCGCCGCGGCCGATATCGAGGGCAAAATCCGCGTTGCTGGCATAGGGCTCAAGGCCGTCCCGCACCATGGACGAGGTGAAGCCGGTCCCGTTCAGTATATGAACCGGGATGACTTCCTCGGCGAAGCCGTTGTCGTCTTCGCTCGACCGGAAGTGAAGCTTGCCGATGGACACCACCTGTCGCCCCTCCTCCTGGAGCCGGTGCCCACAGCCCCTGGGCGAACCGTCGTAGGGTTCGGCGCTCGACCACGTGCCAAGCTGGTGGACCCAGCGGCCGGTCTGCATGGCGGCGCGTGCGGAGACACAGATGGGCGCCGCCGAATAGGCGACATCGAAGACGGTTCCACGGCGGGCGAGAGCATCGATGTTGGGCGTGAGGACCAGCGGATGCCCGTAGCAACCCGCCGCATCGCGCCAGTGCTGGTCCGAACAGATGACTAGAACGTTGCTGGCCATGGTTCCGCTCCCAGGTTGTTCCGCTCGAACTTGCACGACATTGTGGTCAGATGACCGCTACCACAGGCCCTCCGACTCTTGAAGACACTTCCCTCTAACCTGGAGTTCCAGCGCACGACCCCCGTCTTCACCGAAGAGACGGTGCCAACGGGCCTGCGAAAGGCTCACCGGACCAAGGCGGGAACCTGGGGCAGGATCACGGTCCTGGAGGGGCGCCTTCTCTACCGGATCCACACGTCCCCCGCCGAGGAACACGTCCTTGACCCGGACACTCCCGGCATCGTCGAACCCGAAGTTGATCACGATGTCGCACCCCTGGGACAATCACGGTTCCGCGTCGAGTTCTTCCGCTGACCCCCCGATCGACTGTTGTTCAACATGACGTCAGCACATCACGTCTCGGAATTCAGGGGGGCGCTGTTTGCCTCAGGAGACCGGTTCCGGGGGCCATTCGGTCAGGGTGCCACGAGGCCACGGCTGGCGAGGTCGCGAAAGGCGGAGATGGTGTGGTGGATGCCGTCCTCGAGGGAGACGGCGGGCCAGCCGCCCACGAGGGCGCGCAGGGCGCTGTCGTCCTGGTCGACGGGGAGATCGATCCGGGTGTCGGCAACCGTGACCCGGGCTCCGGGGACGGACCGGTTGATGATGGCGGCGATTTCGGGCGTTGAGGCCTTCACGCCACCGAGGTTGCAGACGTGGTGACCGGAGACGGTGGAGTCCGCGCAGGCGATGAACGCATCGGCCACCTCGTGGACGTGCTGCATCATCATCGTCGTGTCGTAGGCGATGCAGTAGGGCTGACCACGGGCCGCCGCCAGCATCGCCTTCGTCGGCGACGAGGTCATGCCCTGATCGCGTCCCGGGCCATAAACCGTGTGCGGCCTGACACCGATGCTGGCGACCTGCCAGTCCTCCCAATAGATCGCCGCCACACCCTCGTTGGCGCGCTTGTAGACTCCATAAAGCGTGTTGGGCCCCGGCCTCTCCGCCGCCGGCAGGGAGGCAACCGAGCTGGCATAGACCACATGGCGGACGCCGGCGTTGCGGGCGGCCTCGAAGAGAGCGACGTGCCCTGCCACGTTGACAGTGGCGCCGGCCACCGGATCCGCCGCACAGAACGGTATCTGCAGGGCGGCAAGGTGAATGATCACCCGGGGCCGCAGTCGCATGACGACATCGCCAAGAGCGGTCGTGTCGGTGATGTCGACCTCTTCCCAGGGAAGGGCACGGGCCGCGTCTTCGTCCATCGCCAGGCAGAGGCGGCGCCGGTCATCGCTCAAATCGAGGGCGACAACCTCCCGGCCCGCCCGCCTGAGACGCGCCACGATCCAGGCGCCGATACACCCGGCCGCACCCGTGACGAGAAGGGGTTCCTCTTCCATCGGTCAGGCAGAGAGCGCCACGGCGGTCTCCAGTCCCTCGAGAACCGCCTCTTCGGCCGTCCGTGGCGAGAGGGCGTCGCCGATGATGTGAAGACCACGCTGCCCCTCGTGCTCGAGCTGCTCGTGGAGAGTGGCCACGCGACGATGTCCCTGGGCCAGCACCAGGGTGTCGACATCGCTGACCGTGAGCGGTTCGCCATTGGTCATGTGCTGAAAGTAGACCGTATCCCCGTCAGCGCCAAACAGCCGGGCGTAGGCGCGGGTTTCGACACCGAGCCCATCCAGAACTCCGATCCAGTGGTCCCTGAGATAGGACTGGAGATTCTGTCCGGGCTGCGTGCCCTGGCAATAGAGGCGGACATGGCAGCCATTGCGTGCCAGCATCTCGGCGACACCCAACCCGGTCCAGTCGCAACGCCAGTCGGCAATGACGACCCGTGAACCGACGTTGGCCTCACCCCTGATCACCGACCATGCATCCACTCCATGCATGTCCCCTTCGAGTGCGGGCAGGTAGGGGGCTGCGCCTGTGGCCACGATCACGGCATCAGGTGCCAGGCGCCTGATGGAGCCTGCGCTAGCAGCCCTTCCCTTAACCACCTGGACACCGGCCTCCGTCACCTCGCGGGAGAGATTGGTGATGATACCGCCGAACTCGGCGCGGCCCGGAAGCATCTGCGCAAGGCGGGCCTGGCCGCCCAGTTCGCTTTCTTTCTCGACGAGTGTTACGTCGTGCCCGCACTCGGCCGCCGTGGCGGCCGCCTTCATGCCTGCGGGTCCGCCTCCCGCCACGACAACCTTCAGCGCTTCAGCCGACGGTGCCCTGACATGGGGGAACCGGCGCTCTCGACCGGTCTCGGGATGCTGGATGCACGAGACGACAGCCCCCATGTGGCGGTGACCGATGCAGGCCTGATTGCAGGCGATACAGGCGCGGATCGAGTCCGCCTTGCCCGTTGCGGCCTTCCGGGCAAAATCGGGGTCGGCGATGAGGGCCCTGACCAGGCAGACCATGTCTGCCGCGCCCGAGGCGATCACCTGCTCGGCCGCATGCGGCTGGTTGATGCGCCCGCCCAGCATGGTCGGCACGCCCAGATCCCGCCGCAACTCTCCGGCCGCCCTGGAGAGGTAGGCGGGCTCCACCGCCATCGGCGGCACGATGTGGATGGCGCCGCCAACGGACGCACCCGATCCGCCGATCACGTTGACGTAGTCGACCAGACCGTTATCTGCCAGGCTCCGTGCCACCCGCCGTGATTCCTCGGGCGACAGGCCGCCATGGTCGAGTTCGTCAACCGATATGCGCATGCCCACCACCCGGTCGCTGCCGACAGCTTCGCGGATGGCTCCGAGCGATTCGTTCAGGAAACGCATGCGGTTCACGAAACTGCCGCCGTAGGCATCCTCGCGCCGATTGGTGCGAGGATTGACGAACTGGGCCGGCAGATAGCCCATGGAGACCACGTACTCGACACCATCGAGACCGGCTTCCGCCATGCGCCGGGCACCGTCGCCATAGGCCTTCACGATGTCGCGGATGAGGGCGAGGGACATCGGCGCGGGCATGACATGATGGCGTTCGTCGGGCACTTCCGACGGTGCCCAGGCAGCCAGCAGCGCCCCGTTCTTCCGGTTGGCGACCGCACGGCCAGGGTGGAAAAGCTGGCCGAACATCCGGGCGCCGTAACGGTGTGCGGCATCGGCCATCATCTTCAAGTCGGGAATGGCGTCGTCGTCGTTCACGGCCAGCAGGTTGTGGCGCACCTCGTAGCTTTCGTGGACAGTGTGGGCCTCGGTGATGATGAGGCCGACTCCTCCCCGGGCGCGGGCCTCGTGATAGGCGACAAGGTCCGCCATGGTTCCCGGCTGGCGGCCCTGGCTGGTGCCATGGGGGCCGAAGACAACACGGTTGGCGATTTCCAGGCCGCCCAGTTCAATGGGCCGGAAGAGATTGGGGAACGACATCGTCGGATCTCGATGGCAACCACTGGTTCTCATGCGTCGTCCCGCACAGTATCGCAGATGCCGGAGCGACTTGTTATGCCGCGCCCTGGCGCCATGGCCACCAGGGCAGGGCTCAGGCACTCGTCGATCAGGAACATCACCGAATCAGGAGCGATTCATCGCCGGCAATCTCGTTCGATGCGGCTGGATGCCGTAAGCGACAGACGGACTTTTCGGGGCGGCCGGCCCCGCCGCGGATAGGCCCAGGCGTAGAAGGCGGCAAGTTCGATCTTCGTTTGCGAGAGTTGCGGAAAGGTCTCCAGGATCGCCTTGGCGCCGTCGCCGTTGGCGAGCATGTCTGCGACGTCGTGAGCCGGAATGCATGTTCCCTTGATGCACGGTGTTCCGGAGAGTACTTCCGCATCGCACGAGACTGTCTCCCGCGCCCTCGCCAGCAGGGAGAGCCCCTTGCGCACGTCGTCCTTGATCGAGCGAACGTCGACCGACACGCCGCGCTCGCGCGCCTGCACCGCTGCCGGATGGTCGAGCAGGTATCGGACGAGCCGCCGGCGCCCGTCCAGGGTGAGAATATCTGTCGTCTCGTGGGCAACCTTCAAACACACCAACCCGTCGCGATGGACCCTGCGCACACCACCGACGCCTTGCGCGGTGACATCGAGCAGTCCCGCATCGATGATGCGATGCACCTGCCTGAGGGGGACTCCGGTGACGCAGGATGCCTCGTTGGCAGTGAGGTTCGGGACCATAATCCTTCCTCCATTCTGGAAGAATTATAGCCGTTTGCGGGTCGAAGCGCCATCACGGAATGGCAGCATGTACAGGACGCCCGGTTCGATGGGCCGGAAAAGGCCGGGAAACGGAACCCCGGTTCAGACCCCGGACCCTGCCTGGAGTCCTTCCAGAACGGCCTCTTCGGCTGTCCTGGGAGCCAGCGCGTCACCAACAAGGTGGCACTCCATGCCGGTCTCCACCAACTCTTCCCACAACCCTGCCTCGCGCCTGTGGGGGGTGGCGAGCACGAGGGTTTCGACATCGTCACAGATGATCGGCTGGCCGCTCGTGACATGCTGCATGAAGACGCTCTCCTCGTCGCACCCGTAGAGGCGGGCATAGGTGATGACGTCGACGCCGAGCTTGTGAAGCTCCCCCATCCAGCCGTCCCGCACCATCATCGGCAGGTGCTCGCCTGCCATGGGCCCGTTAACCGCAAGGCGCACGGAGCAGCCGTCACGCGCCAGCTTTTCCGCCACACCGAGCCCGATCCAGTTGGCATGCCAATCGTAGACCACGACCCTGGTTCCGACATTGGCCGTTCCGGCCACCACGGCCCAGGCTCCCACGACATGCGCCTGGTCCATACCCTCGAGTTCGGGGCGCCCCTCGACCGCGCCGGTAGCGCAGATCACCACGTCCGGATTCATCGGAATCAGCGTTTCAGGGGTCGCGCTGACGCCTGTCCTGACATCGACTCCGTGGATCGCGCACTCGCGCAGGAGGTTTGTGACGATTCCACCGAACTCGGCCCTCCCCGGCAGGGCCTGGGCGAGCAGCGCCTGGCCTCCCGCCTGGCGCGCCGCCTCGAGGAGGATGACCTCGTGACCGCGTTCGGCCGCCACAGCCGCGGCCTTGAGACCCGCCGGCCCGCCGCCGGCGACGATGACCTTGCGCGGTCGCGTCACCGCCTGCCTGGCGCCGTACGTCAGCTCCCGCCCGGTTTCGGGGAACTGGATGCATGAGATTGCGAAGCCTCTCAGGCGATGGCCGATACAGGCCTGATCGCAGCCAATGCAGGCGCGGATGTCCTCCACCCGGTTCTCGAAAGCCTTCTTCACGAAGTCCGGATCGGCAATGTGACCCCGCACGATACCGACCATGTCGGCTCCGCCCCTTGCGAGAATGTCTTCTGCGATCTGCGGCTGGTTGATGCGTCCGGCCACCAGCACCGGCATGCGTGTCACGACCTCCTTCAGCGCGGCCGATTTCTCTCCCGGGTAGCCCGCCTGGAAGTGCATGTGGGGAATGATGTGCTGCCATCCCGTATAGGTTGCCGTCGAACCCAGCACCACATTGAGGTAGTCGAGGACGCCGTCCGCATCGAGGGCGGCCGCGGCTTCGCGGGTCTCCGCGATGGTCAGCCCTTCCTCGTCCATTTCATCGGCCGAGATCCTGAGACCGACGATGAGGTCATCCCCGACCTGGGAGCGGATGGCGGCGGCGACCTCGCGCACGAACCTCATGCGGTTGGCGAAACTGCCGCCATAGTCGTCGTCACGCCGGTTGAGTCGGGGATTGAGAAACTGGCTGGCGAG
This sequence comes from Alphaproteobacteria bacterium, assembly GCA_022823765.1. Taxonomy (GTDB): domain Bacteria; phylum Pseudomonadota; class Alphaproteobacteria; order SP197; family SP197; genus SP197. Next base: position 20,846 of record JAJEHK010000120.1, read on the forward strand.
ATATCCCATCGACGAAATGATCTCGACTCCGTCGAGCCCCGCTTCGGCCATACGCGCCGCACCGTCACCGTGGGCCCTGACGATATCGCGGATCAGGTCGCGCGTAAGAGGCGCCGGGACGGTCTTGTACATCTCGTCGGGCACGGCCGAGGGCGCCCATGCCGTCATCTTCGTGCCATCGATGGAGGCCGCCGCAACCCTGCCGGGGTGGAACACCTGGCCGATCACGCGCACGCCATGATCGCGTCCCAGGCGCGCCAGCCGGGAGAGACCCGGCAGGCAGTCGTCACTCGTCGCCCAGGCGCGGCCCAGCGGCATGTAGGTTTCGTGGACACAGTGGACCTCGGTCATCACCATGCCCACGCCACCCTTCATGCGCGCTTCGTGATAGGCCAGCATGGCATCGCCGATGCGGCCACCCTCCGAGAGCGCCGTGTTGTGGCCTGGCACGAAGACCCTGTTCCTGATTTCCCGACCCCTCAGCTCCATGGGAGCAAAGAGATGCGGAAAAACGGGATGGGTCATGTCATGGTCTCCACGACCAGCCGTGCGAAGTGCTGGTGCGAAGAGTCCCAGCACGGCGCCAGCACGCCCCCCTCGAAGGCTGGCGACCGGCGCCCTTTCTGCATCCACTCGATGGCGTTGACGTCCTCCCGGTTGAGCTCATCCCACATGTCGTAGACTCCCTGGCGCGCCTCCCCGAATTCCGGATCGCTGGCCGCGTCGCCGATGAGGAAGACGTGCAGGTGCTCGATCGTGTGGTCAGGCGCCAGGGGAAACACCTGGAAGACCGTCAGCTGGTCGGGCCAGATCTGGTAGCAGCAACTCGGGAAGAGATGGTAGGCCGCCTCGAGGCGTTCGAGACCGGGCGCCAGGCCGGGATAGTACGGAAGGCCCACGCCCCGTCCGGTCTCCGGCTGATCGAACTTGGCCTCCATATGGAGGAGCTTCTTCTCCGAACCGAATCCCCTGCGTCCCTCGGATGTGGCAAAGGCATCGAGACGCGGGTGAATGGCGAAGACATGGTAGGTGTCGAAGTAGTTCTCGAAGACGAGCTTCCAGTTGGCCCTGAATTCCCAGGTCAGGGTCTTCGCCAGGCGCAGAGCGTCGAGATCGTGACCGGCAAGGCGGCGGGCCAGGGGCGCGATATAGTCTTCGAACGGCTCGGCCTCGCCGTCCAGATTGATGAAGATCGCCCGGTGAAAGCGCGCCAGTCGGATCTCCACCAGTCCCGGTCCTGCTTGAGGCCGGTCGTGCCGGCCGACGCCGTCGAAATGCGGGCGCTGCACCAGGGCGCCGTCGAGGCCGTATGACCAGGCATGGTAGCGGCAGGTCATGTGCCTGCGGCGCCGGCACGGGTGTTCCACCAGGATGGCGCCCCGGTGGCGGCAGACATTGTGAAAGGCCCTGATCGTGCCATCGTGGCCATGCACCAGAACCACCGGGCGGTTCCCCACCGTGGTCGGGAAGATGTCGCCGGCTTCGGGGATGTTGTCGAGCGAGCCGGCATACATCCAGGAGCGGGCGAAGAGACGCTCGTTCTCCAGTTCCAGCCACGCCGGATCGGTATAGCAGGCGTTGGGGAGGCAGGATCCTCCCTCGCCAGGCGGTCGGCGGAGATTGTCGGCAACCTCTTGCGTAATGTAGTGGTCGAGCATCACGCCACGCTCCCGTTGCCGCTCATCATCAGTTCGACGACCTTGCTGGAGAACATGTGGGTGGCGGGATCCCAGAAGGACGAAAGCGAGCCGCCGTCGAATCCGGGCGAGACCCGGCCTCGCTGCATCGACTCGAGGACGCCGATGTCCTCCAGGTTGAGGGCATCCCAGGTCTCGAAGACCCGGCCCCGCACCGTGTCGCAGGCCTCCGCCATGGCATCGGGATCGAAGAGAAAGTGGATGGTCTCCCGGGTCCTCCCCGGGGCTTCCGGCTCCGCCACCAGAACGGCGATGTGATCGGGCCACAGGTTGATGTTGCAGGTCGGTATCACGGTAAAGGAGCGGCCCTCCCTGTGGAGGGTGTCCGGCAGGCCGCGGAAACGTGGCAACCCGACACCCCGGCCTTCCTCCGGGCACGCAATCACGTGCCAGGTCATCGCCAGATGGGGAGCGATGAAGATCATCGGGTTGCTGGTTTCCAGGGGCGCGAACGCGCACAGCGCCGGGTGGATGGCGAACTTGTGATAGACGTCGATGAAGTTCTCGTGAACGTGCTTCCAGTTGGCGGCGATGTCGAAGACCAGGCTGCCGCCCCATGCCAGGGTGGTGTGCCGCCAACCTGCGAGGTGAGCGTCGACCGGCGCCATGTGGCGGTCGAGCGGACCGGCACGGCCATCGATGTTGACGAACAGCATGCCCCGCCAGCTCTCGCAGCGCACGCCGGCGAGACTGGCGCGGTGGTCAGGCTCCGTATCGTGGCGTCCGCCGCCGTGGAAGTGGGGACGGGTGCGGATCCTGCCATCGAGGCCATAGCTCCAGCTATGGTAGGGACAGGTCAAGGCTCCCAGTCTCCTGCGGCATTCCGTGACGATGACGGCACCCCGGTGCCGGCAGACATTGTGGAAGGCGGCGACGCCGCCGTCGTGGCCCCGCACCAGCACGATCGGACATCCGGCGACACGCACCGGCAGGCAATCGCCGGTCTCGGGAATCTGGCTCTCGAAGCCCGCCAGCATCCACATCGACCACATCAGGCGCGTACGTTCGAGCTTGAGCCATTCCCGGCTCGTATACGCCACGTTGGGAAGCGCGCTCCCGGCGTGCAGGCGCTCCAGAGCCTCTTCCCCCAGCATGCCGATTATGAGGTCCCGGGACTCACCCTTCATCACGGCCCCCCGCTTCACGGGCAAATCTGCCAGATTCGACCGATGTCTGCCATATCTCCATCGAGACAATTCGCGTCGTGCGCCGCCTCGGTACCTCACTCAGATCCGACCGTTGCCCTGCCGTCTCCTTGCCGATTTCGCGTGTCGCGTTGTAGTTTCGCCCCCCGGGAAAGGTGCAGGGGGCTTGGAGCATCATGGCAGACGGCGTCGAGGCGCGAGAGATCGTGAAGACATTCGGCATCGGAACCGAACACGAAGTGACGGCCCTCGACAACGTGTCGCTCACCATTAAGAGCAACGAATTCTTCACCCTTCTCGGCCCGTCGGGCTGCGGCAAGACGACAATGCTGCGCCTGATTGCCGGCTTCGAGATGCCGACACGAGGGGACATCCTGCTCTTTGGCGAGCGCATGCAGGACCTGCCGCCCAACGAACGGGCAGTCAACACGGTCTTTCAGCACTACGCCCTGTTTCCGCACATG
>JAJEHK010000003.1 GCA_022823765.1 Alphaproteobacteria bacterium
CGTGCAGAAGCGCTACAACACCACCCTGCTCTTCATCAGCCACGATCTCTCGGTGGTCCGGTTCCTGTCCGACGAGATCGTCGTCATGTACCTCGGCGAGATCATGGAAGCCGGTTCCTCGGAGCGCATCTTCATGCCGCCCTATCACCCCTACACCGAGGCCCTGTTGTCGGCCGTGCCGATCCCCGACCCGGACATCATCCAGAAGCGCATCCGTCTGGAAGGCGAAATGCCGTCCGCTCTCGATCCCCCGGAAGGATGCCGCTTCGCCTCCCGCTGTCCACGGTACATCGGCAGGATCTGCAACGATGAAGTGCCGCCTGACCGAGAGGTCGCAGGCGGACACACCATCAAGTGCCACATCCCCCTCCACGAACTCTCCGCAGTGGAGCCGATCTTCAACACCAGGGACAGTGCGGACTGAACGCCACCATGGGACGGTTGTCACGGAACCGGTGCCGTCCCTTTCGGGATGCCGCAATTTGCCCTAATAGTGCGCCGTGTCCAGACATCAGGCCGAGAGCATGAAGTACTCCCTCTGGAACCTTCTGCGCCAGGCGCCCCGCGGTCATCGGGACTGGCCGCAGGCCTGGCGCAATCCGGAGCCGAAGGAGTCCTACGACGTCATCATCATCGGCGCCGGAGGCCATGGCCTGGCTACCGCCTACTACCTGGCGAAGGAGCACGGCATCACCCGGACCGCGGTGCTCGAAAAGGGCTGGCTCGGCGGCGGCAACACCGGGCGCAATACGACCATCGTGCGCTCGAACTACCTGTGGGACGAGAGCGCGCACCTCTACGAACACTCCCTCAAGCTCTTCGAGACCCTGTCCCAGGATCTCAATTTCAACGTCATGTTCTCTCCGCGCGGGGTCATCAACCTGGCGCACAACGAACATGACCTGAAGGAGCTTCGACGGCGCGGTCACGCCTGTCGGTTGAACGGCATCGACTACGAGATGGTGACCCCCCGGGAAATCAAGGAGATCGCGCCGATCATCAACGTCTCCAGGTCCATCCGGTATCCGGTTCTGGGCGGCGCCATGCAGCGCCGCGCCGGGAATGCACGCCACGACGCGGTGGCCTGGGGCCTTGCCAGACGCGCAGACGAGTACGGTGTCGACATCATCCAGAACTGCGAAGTGACGGGCATCGACATCCGGGACGGCAGGGTCACAGGCGTGCAGACGACAAGAGGGCCGATCAGGGCCGACCGCATCGGCGCGGTTCCGGCAGGCCATGCATCCGTGATCGCCTCGATGGCCGGCCTGCGGCTGCCGGTGGAGAGCCATACCCTCCAGGCCATGGTGACGGAGCCGGTCAAGCCGGTGCTCGACACCGTCATCATGTCGAACACCGTTCATGTCTACATCAGCCAGTCCGACAAGGGGGAACTGGTGCTCGGGGCCGGTATCGACGGTTACAACAGTTACGGCCAGAAGGGTGGCATCAACGTCATCGAGCATCAGCTCGAGGGATTGTGCGAACTCTACCCCATCGTTTCACGCCTGAAGATCATGCGGGTGTGGGGCGGCATCGTCGATATCGCGCCCGATGCCAGCCCGATCATCTCGAAGACACCGGTCGAGGGATTCTACATCAACTGCGGCTGGGGAACCGGTGGATTCAAGGCAACACCCGGCTCCGGTTGGGTGTTTGCCCACACCATCGCCCAGGACCGGCCCCACAGGCTCAACGAAGCCTTCAATCTCGGTCGCTTCGAGAGCGGTCTGCTCATCGACGAGCACGGCGCGGCGGCGGTGGCTCACTAGGCCGGAGCAGAACCATGATGCTGATCCCCTGCCCCTGGTGCGGCGACAGAATCGATGCCGAGTTCACCTGCGGTGGCGAAGCCCACATCGTGCGTCCCGACCCCGCAACCGCCAGCGATGCCGAGTGGGCCGACTACCTCTTCATGCGGGAGAATCCGAAGGGCCTTCATCACGAGCGCTGGTTCCATGCCCACGGCTGCCGCCGCTGGTTCCACATGACTCGTGACACGGTGAGCCACCGCATCGTGGCGGTCTACGCCATCACCGAGAGTGCGCCGGAGGCAACCGGCTGATGCAATCCTGGCGAAACAGCACCGGCGGGATCATCGACCGAAGCCGCCATCTTTCCTTTACCTTTGATGGCAGGCGCCTCTCCGGCCATCCGGGCGACACGCTCGCATCGGCCCTTCTTGCCAACGGCGTCCATCTCGTCGGCCGCAGTTTCAAGTATCACCGTCCGCGCGGGATCGTCGGGTCCGGTGTGGAAGAACCCAATGCCCTCGTCAGACTCGGCGAGGGCGGTTTCGTGGAACCCAACGCCAGAGCGACCACCACGGAACTCTTCGACGGTCTCGTGGCGTCAAGCCAGAACCGCTGGCCGAGCCTCGCATTCGATGTGGGAGCGCTCAACAGCGTCGCATCGGGACTCATACCGGCAGGATTCTATTACAAGACGTTCATGTGGCCTGCGAAGGCGTGGACGTTCTACGAGCGATTCATCCGGCGTGCCGCCGGTCTTGGCCAGGCGCCTGAAGAACCCGATCCGGATGTCTACGAGAAGCGCTTTGCCCACTGCGACGTGCTTGTCGTCGGCGCCGGCCCGGCCGGTCTGCAGGCGGCACGGGCCGCCGGACGCTCAGGCGCCCGCGTGATCGTCGCCGACGAACAGGCCGTTCCCGGCGGATCGCTGCTGGCCGAACATGTCACCCTCGACGGTGTGGCTGGCCAGGAGTGGCCCGAATCGGTCAGCAAGGAACTCGCGGGCATGAGTGACGTCACCATGCTCACCCGGACCACCGTGGCCGGCTACTACAACCACAACTTTCTTGTCGCTGTCGAGAGAGTCACGGACCACCTGCCGGCCGGCGAGAGTGCCCTGCCACGCCAGCGTCTGTGGAAGATCCGCGCCCGCCAGGTCGTTCTCGCCACCGGAGCCATCGAAAGGCCCCTGGTGTTTCCCGGGAACGACCGGCCCGGCGTCATGCTCGCCGGTGCGGTGCGCGCCTTCGCGAATCGATGGGGTGTGCGCTGTGGCGCACGGGCCGTCGTCTTTGCCAACAACGACAGCGCCTACCGGTCCGCCATCGATGCCGCCGACAGCGGCATTCACGTGACAACCATCGTCGATTGCAGGGCCGAACCCCGGGGACGTCTCGTCGAGGAGGCGCAGTCGCGCGGCATCGACGTGATGGCCGGACGTGTCATATCGGGGGTCGAGGGGAGGAAACGGGTCCGCGGTGTCGCCATCTCCACCATGGACGACAGTGCGTCGGCAGCCGTCACCAAGGAATGCGATCTCGTCATGATGTCCGGAGGCTGGAACCCGACCGTTCACCTTGCTTCCCAGTCGGGGACCCGGCTTGCCTGGGACGAGTCCCGGGCGACCTTCATTCCCGGCGACGCCGCATCATGCCAGACGAGTGCCGGTGCGGCAGCGGGGAGTTTCGGTCTCGCCCAGTGCCTGAGATCCGGAGCGCTCGCCGGAACCGAGGCAGCGGCCCAGGCCGGGTTCGACGGCGAAACACCGGCCGTGCCGGAAGTCGACGGTGACACCGGGGACGGTGCGCTCGATCTCGAACCCTTCTGGCACCGCCCGGCGTCCCCGCGGGACGGCAAGGCCTTTCACGACTTGCAGAACGACGTCACCACGGCCGACGTGGCGCTCGCCACCCGGGAAAACTACGTCTCGGTGGAGCACTTCAAGCGCTACACGACCACCGGCATGGGGACCGACCAGGGCAAGACGTCGAACGTCAATGGCATTGCCATCCTTGCCGATCATGTCGGCAGCAGCATTCCCGGGGTCGGGCACACGACGTTCCGTCCCTTCTACACGCCGGTCTCCATCGGCGCCCTGGCCGGAATCGACACCGGAGGCGAACTCTACGATCCCGTCCGCAGGACACCGATGCATGCCTGGCATGCCGGCAACGGCGCCCACTTCGAGGATGTCGGCCAGTGGAAACGCCCCTATTGCTACCTCCGGGAAGGCGAATCGGTCGACGAGGCTGTCCAACGCGAGACCCTGGCCGCGCGCACCGGTGTCGGCATTCTCGACGCCTCGACACTGGGCAAGATCGATGTCCAGGGAAAGGATGCGGCCGCGTTTCTCGATCGCATCTATACCGGCACCTTCTCGACGCTCGCCCCCGGACGCTGCCGGTATGGCCTGATGTGCCATGATGACGGCATGGTGTTCGATGATGGCGTGACGGCGCGTATCGCCGACAACCGGTTCCTTGTCAGCACCACCACCGGGGGTGCGGCCGCGGTCCTCAGCTGGTTCGAGGAGTGGCTGCAGACGGAATGGTGGGATCTCGACGTTCACGTCACGTCGGTCACCACGCAGTGGGCGGCCATCGCCGTTGCCGGACCCAAGAGCCGCGATCTGGTCTCGGGCCTGACGACGACCGATCTTTCCCCCGACGCCTTCCCCTTCATGACCTGGCGCGATGCCGACATCGCCGGCATCCCGGGCCGCATCTTCCGCATCAGTTTTTCCGGGGAGACCGGCTACGAGCTCCACGTGCCGGCAAGCTACGCCCTGGCGCTGTGGCAGATCCTCATGATGGCCGGTGAACGTCATGCCATCACGCCCTACGGCACGGAGGCCATGCACGTGCTGCGTGCCGAAAAGGGATTCATCATCGTCGGTCAGGATACCGACGGCACCACCACCCCCCATGATCTCGGGATGAGCTGGCTGGTGTCGAAGAAGAAGCCGGACTTCCTCGGCAAGCGCGGCCTCGCGCGACCCGACACCCTGCGCGAGGACCGCAAGCAGCTGGTCGGGCTTCTCACCGAGGATCCGCGGGAGGTCATCCCGGAAGGGGCGCACGTGTCGCCGGAACCCGGAGCGAAGCCCCCGGTCCCCATGGAAGGGTGGGTGTCGTCAAGCTACATGAGTCCCAACTGCGGTCACTCGATCGCCCTTGCCCTCATCCGCCGCGGGCATGACCGCATGGGCGAGTCGGTCGCCATTCCCCTGGAAGAGAGGACCATCCGGGCGCGCATCGTCAAGCCCGTGTTCTTTGACGAGGAAGGAGCGAGGCTCCGTGGCTGAGACCTGGCAACGACAGAGTCCCCTCGCCCGGCGCATGCCCCTGGATGGAGCTGCGAGGTTCGCCATGACGGAACGGGCATTCCTGGCGAAGATCACGGTGCGGGGCAAGGTGACGGATGACGCCGTTCGCGACGCTCTCGGCGTCTCCCTTCCAGGCGAACCCAACACCGCATCCTCCGGCGAGGACCACGCCATCCTGTGGCTGGGGCCGGATGAATGGCTCGTCGTCGGTCCACCAGAGTCCGAACGGAAACTCTCCTCCACCCTCGCAACGGCCCTCCCCGACGCTGCCGTCATCGACGTCACCGAAGGTTACGCCACCATCCGTCTCGGCGGCCCGCTCGCGAGGGACGTCCTGTCGATGGGGACGCCGCTCGACCTTCACCCTCGCCAGTTCGCTGCCGGTGCGGCGACCCGAACCCTGTTTGCCCGTACCACCATCATCCTTCACAAGGTCAGCGAAGACCCCGTCTTCGATATCCACGTCGAACGCAGCCAGGCCGTCTATCTCTGGACCTGGCTCGAGGCCGCCTCGCGCCCCTACATGGACCTGAACCCAACCACGCGGAGCGTGTGACGGGACCGAGGGTCGCCGGCAACAAGTCCAGACTTGCGGAATGCCGCCGTCTCCGTGTCGCGTCAATGCGGGGTGGGCCCATGCGTTTGTCGCTCGCCACACCGGATCGGGCGCTGATCGCCCCGACGGCGCACCACCGGGGCCGATGCGTCCGCTGTCGGGACCTGACCCGAGGGGATCGATTGGGGTAGGATCCGGCGGAATCCTGGAGATGGATGACATGACGGACAGCCTTCCGGAGAGCATTCTGGTCGAGCGGCGGGGGTTCATTGCCACCGTCACCATCAATCGTCCCGAGAAACTCAATGCCATCGACACGGTGACGGCCCGCGGGCTCTCGGACGCCTTCGACGCGCTGTCGGCGGATGACACCCTGCGCGTCGTGGTGCTGCGCGGCGCCGGAGAACGCGCCTTCGGGGTGGGCGCCGACATCAGCGAATTCTCCGAACGGCGCGACAATCCCGAACAGGCGCTCGACTACGAGGCGGCCTGGGGTCGGGGGCTGGCGAATTGCCGGCATCCCGTCATTGCCATGATCAGGGGCTACTGCATCGGCGGCAGTCTCGGTCTCCTCCCCGACACGGATCTGCGCATTGCAGGTGAGAGTGCCCGTTTCGCCATTCCCGCCGGACGACTCGGCATCACCTACGGGCACGATGACATCGGCAAGCTCAAGCGCCTGGTCAGTCATGCCCATGCTCTCGAAATTCTCCTGGAAGCCTCGCAGTTCTCGGCGGCGCGCGCACTCGAGATCGGCCTCGTCAACCGCGTCGTCGCCGACGATGAGGTGGAGGAGAAAACCTATGCCTGCGCCGAACGCATAGCCGCGAATGCGCCGCTCTCGGCGCGCTGGCACAAGAAGTTTGCCCGTCGTCTGCTCGATCCGGCGCCGCTCACCGACGAGGAACGAAGGGAACCCATGGCCTGCTTCGCCACCGAGGACTACGCCATCGGCCGGGAAGCCTTTGCCTCGCGCAAAGAGCCGCAGTTCAGGGGACGATGATCATGGAAACCGGCTATGGCCCCCTCAACGGCATCCGCGTCATCGACTTCACCCATGTCATGGCCGGTCCGACCTGCACCCTGATGCTTGCCGACATGGGGGCCGACGTCATCAAGATCGAACGCGTCCCTTTCGAGGAGGACCCGTCCCACAACGCCGACGATCCCTATTGGATCAATGGCGTGTCGGCGTCCTACATGATCGTCAACCGCAACAAGCGGGGTCTTCCTCTCGATCTCAAGCGCAAGGAGGCTATCGACATCGCAAGACGCCTCATCGCGTCTGCGGACATCATCGTCGAGAACTTCCGTCCCGGCGTGCTCGACCGCCTCGGCCTCGGCTACGAGGATGCCCGTGCGGTCAATCCGGCCATCATCTACGGCGCGGTGAGCGGCTTCGGCAGGAGCGGACCCTATGGCCAGCGTCCCGGCTACGATCTCATGGCCCAGGCCATGTCCGGCATCATGAGTGTGACCGGAGAGGCGCCGGGGCGCCCTCCCGTCAAGCCCGGCGTACCGATGACCGACATCACCGCCGGAATCCTGCTCGCCATGGGCCTGTGCGCCGCCCTGCGCCACCGTGACGCAACGGGCGAAGGCCAGATGGTCGATACCTCTCTCTTCGAGGCCGGCATCGTCCAGACCTACTGGCACTCGGCCATAGCCTTCGCCACCGGCGAGGCGCCTCAACCCCTGGGGTCCGGACACCCCCTTGTGGCCCCCTACCAGGCCATTCGCACGAGTGACGGCCACATCACGATCAGTGCCGGCGGCTGGATGTGGCCGAAGCTCTGCGAACTGGTGGATCCCGCCCTCGAACACGACCCCCGCTTCGACACCAACGCCAAGCGCATGACCAATGTCGCGGAACTCGCCAGAGTGCTTGACGAACGCATGTCGGCGAAGACCACAGACGAGTGGGTCGCCGAACTCGAGGCGGCCGGCATGCCCAGCGGTCCCATCAACACCATCCCGGGAATGCACCGGGATCCCCAGGCGCTCGACCGCAAGATGGTGGTGACGCAGGACCACCCGGTCGCCGGAGAGGTCCAGACCCTTGGTCTCCCCGTCAAGTTTTCCGAGACACCCGGCGGTCCGGCACGGCCAGCCACGGTCTATGGCCAGTACACCAGGGAGATTCTCGCGGAACTGGACTACAGCGACAGCGACATCACCCGGTTCACTCAGTCAGGCATCACGGCCGACGGCTGAGCCTCGGCGGCAATATCGCCGACCACGCGCACCCTGGCGCGCAACGCATTGCCCGGAAGGTAGGCAAGGGGCAGATCCTCCATGTCGACGGTCTGCAGCGACCGCGCTTCGGCGCCGCCGGCAATGGCGCGCTCCTCGGCCATGGTCCGGGCGCGGCGAAGCGCCTCGTCCCGCGCCAGGTCCGTGAACACCTGGTCGCATTCCCCCGAGACCTGGGCCATCGCCGCACCCACTGCATTGGCGACGGCGCCGTGTTCGACGCGGATCACCTCGCTGGCGCCGGCGATGTCATCCGCTACAAGAAAGGCCCCTCCCCCGACGGCGATGACCGGTTCGTCGCCGGCACGAACCTTGATCCGGTCAATGGCGTCGGCGAGCATGGCCGAGGCGACGCCGAGAAGGGACTCGACCGTCGCCGGATCGAGGCCGTCGAGGTGGCTCCTGTCCCCCAGATCGAGCCGGTTCCCTGCCACGGCGAGGTCGCTTGCCGTCAGTTCGTCGCCGCCAAAGATCCGGGCCCGCGGATCAATCTCGTGTCCCGTGCTGGCAGGTCCGATGGTGCCCGCCTTCTCATCGACCAGCGATCCTCCGCCCAGACCGATCGAAACGAGATCCGGCATGCGAAAGAGGGTCCTGATACCGGAAAGGGTGACGGCATTGTTCGCTTCCCGCGGAAATCCCGCCTCCAGAGATCCGACGTCGCTCGTCGTGCCGCCGACATCGATGACGATGCCATGATCCAGTCCGCTCAGAAGGGCAGCACCCCGCATCGAATTGGTCGGCCCGCATGCCAGGCTGAAGACGGGGAACCGTTCGGCTTCCCCGGCAAGCAGGACCGTGCCGTCGTTCCGGGTGAGATAGAGGCGGGCGTCAAGGCCTGCGTGTTCCAGGGCGCCTTCCATGGCCCTGGTGAACCGTTCCGCCAGGGGCCGCAGGCTGGCATTGAGGATGGCGGCATTCTCGCGCGCCAGGAGCCCGATCCTGCCGATATCTGCCGAGAGCGTGATGCGGCAATCGGGACACCGCTCGACGATGATGTCCCGGGCGCGTTCCTCGCAGGACCTGTTGAGGGGCGAGAAAATCGAGGCAATCGCCACATTGCGGCACTCACTGTCGGCGACCCGATCAGCAAAGGCGGCAACCGCTTTCTCGTCGAGAGCGACAAGAGGCCTGCCGTCGACCTCGTGTCCGCCCTCGACGCTGCAGGATGGACCGCCAACCAGTTTCGCGAGACGGGACGGCCAGTCGACAAGGGGCGTGAGGGTGCGGCTGGCGGGAAGACCGATGCGCAGGCACGCCACGGAATCCAGGCTGCGACCCTCGACAATGGCATTGGTGAAGCGGGTGGTTCCCACCATGACCGCCTCCACCGGACCGGACGCGTCCGACTCCCTCATCACGCCGGCAAGAGCCAGCGAGATTCCCGTCATGACATCGGTGGTGGTCGCAACCTTGACGCTTCCCACCACCGTCGTGCCATCGACCAGCACGGCGTCGGTGTTGGTTCCCCCGACATCGATCCCTATGCGCCGCACGTCCGCTTTCCCCCGCCTTGGAACGGGCCACTTTCCCCTATCGAACCGGCGACAGGCAAGACCTTGTCGCCGCCCCGTCCTTGCGTCACACTTCCGGCCCGGACAATCGATGGC
>JAJEHK010000104.1 GCA_022823765.1 Alphaproteobacteria bacterium
GGGACTGACCAGGTGGGTGCGCCCGCCACGTCCCTGGCGTCCCTCGAAATTGCGGTTCGAGGTGGAGGCGCAGCGTTCGCCTTCAAGCAGTCGGTCGGCATTCATTGCCAGGCACATCGAACAACCGGCCTCGCGCCAGTCGAAGCCTGCCTCCGTGAGGATGCGGTCGATCCCCTCGTCTTCAGCCTGCTTCTTCACCAGCCCGGATCCCGGCACCACCATCGCGTGCACGCCGTCGGCCACCCTGTGGCCTTCCACGACATCGGCCACGGCGCGCAGGTCCTCGATGCGGCCGTTGGTACAGGAACCGATGAAGACCCGGTCGATCGGGATGTCCTGCAGGCGCGTTCCGGGCTCGAGACCCATGTAGTCGAGGGAGCGCTCCATCGCCGCGCGCCGCTCGTCGTCCGCGACCTCGCCGGGATCGGGGACGACACCGGAGATCGGCAGCACGTCCTCGGGACTGGTTCCCCAGGTGACCTGCGGTTCGATATCGCCGGCCTGGATCACCACCTCACGGTCGTAGGAGGCCTCTGGATCCGACACCAGGGTCGCCCACCAGGCCACGGCCCGGTTCCAGTCGTCACCCGTTGGCGAGAAGGGCTTTCCCTCGAGCCAGGCAACGGTCTTGTCGTCCGGTGCGATCAGGCCGGCGCGGGCCCCGGCCTCGATCGACATGTTGCACACCGTCATGCGCCCGGCCATGGAAAGGGCGCGGACCGCCGGACCGGCATACTCGATGACATGCCCGGTGCCACCGGCCGTGCCCACGGCACCGATGATGCCAAGGATGAGGTCCTTGGCCGTGACTCCCGGGCCCGGCTCGCCCTCCACCGTGATGCGCATGTTGCGCGAACGCCTCTGGACCAGCGTCTGCGTGGCGAGAACATGCTCCACTTCGGAGGTGCCAATGCCGAACGCGAGAGCGCCGAAGGCGCCGTGGGTGGCGGTATGGCTGTCACCGCAGACGATCGTCATGCCGGGCTGGGTGAATCCCTGTTCGGGCCCGACGATGTGAACGATCCCCTGCCGCGGATCATCCATCCCGAAGAGAGCGATGCCGAAGTGCTCGCAGTTTTCTGCCAGGGTGTCGACCTGGATCCGGCTTTCCTCGTCGTCGATTCCCCGACTGCGGTCCGTCGTCGGCACGTTGTGGTCGGCAACCGCCAGCGTTGCCGCCGGCCGCCGGACCTGCCGGCCGTTCTGGCGCAATCCCTCAAAGGCCTGGGGACTGGTCACCTCGTGGACGAGATGGCGGTCGACATAGATGAGGGTCGTGCCGTCTCCCATGTCGGCGACGGCATGGCTGTCCCAGATCTTGTCGTAGAGTGTCTTCGGTGCGTTCATGGTCGAAAGATGCCGTCATCCGGCGCCAGGGGTTCTGCGAAGCGTCCTGAGGGTCAGGACTTCTTGGCTGCCTTCGCCCTGTCGTCTCGCTTTTCGGGAATGCGCGCCGCCTTGCCGGTGCGTCCGCGCAGGTAGTAGAGCTTTGCCCGCCGCACGGCGCCGCGTCGCACCACGGTGATCGATGCAATGCGCTGCGAATAGAGCGGAAACACCTGCTCGACGCCCTCGCCGTAGGAGATCTTGCGAACCGTGAAGGAGGAGTTCAGACCGCGGTTCTTGCGCGCGATACACACCCCTTCGTAGTTCTGGATGCGTTCGCGTGTTCCCTCGACCACGCGCAGGGCGACCCGCACGGTATCCCCGGGCGCGAATTCGGGAATCTCCCTCGTCTCCAGGAGCTTCGCGATCTGCTCCTGTTCCATCGTCTCCAGAACGTTCATCTCTCGTCCTCCGCTGGCCTGCGTCAGCCCTTATTCTCTTGTTGCCCGGTATCGGGACCAAAGGTCGGGCCTGCGCTCCCGGGTTGTCTGTTCAGCCTTGTCATGCCGCCACTGGCGCACCTTCCCGTGGTGCCCCGACAGCAGGACTTCCGGTACCGTGCGGCCTTCCCAGGTGCCAGGCCGCGTGTAGTGCGGATACTCGAGCAGGCCGGTCTCGAAACTCTCGTCCAAAAGCCCTTCGGGTGCGTGGACCACTCCCTCGAGGAGTCGCACACAGGCGTCCACCAGCACGATGGCTGCCGGCTCGCCGCCCGACAGGACATAATCACCGATCGAAATCTCCTCGAGGCCGCGTGCCTGGACCACGCGCTCGTCCACCCCTTCGAAACGTCCGCAGACGACGATCAGACGCCGCTGCCTGCAGAACTGCCGCACACGCTGCTGGGTGAGCGGCGCGCCGCGGGGCGTGAGAAGGATCAGCGTTTCGTCTTCACCTCCAGTGGCCGTCGAGTCGATGGCGCGTGCCAGGACGTCGGGCCGCATGACCATGCCATTGCCGCCGCCGAAGGGCGCATCGTCGACGGTGCGGTGCTTACTACACGCATATTGGCGAATGTCCACTGTTTCCAGTGCCCACAGGCCCGAATTCAGCGCATGACCCGGCAGGGACGCGCCCAGGGGACCGGGAAACATCTCCGGAAACAGGGTGAGGATGGTGGCGGTCCATGGTGCGGCCATGTTCACGCCTCCTCACTCGCCAGAATGCCGTCGGGCGGATCGACGATGATCCGGCCATGCTTGAGGTCGACCACCGGAACATTGCTCTCGGTGAAGGGTACGAGAAAGTCGCTTCCGGGCGCCTCTCCGCTGATTTCCATGGTGTCGCCGGCCCCCCAGTCGTGCATGGCGCGCACCTGGCCTAGCGGTGAGCCGTCGACATGGAAGGCGGCGAGGCCAATCAGGTCGTGGTGATAGAACTCGTCGGCAGAAACCTCCGGCATGCGCGAGCGGGGAATGAAAAGGCGGGTGCCTGAAAGGGCGGCGGCGGCCTGCCGGTCCGTGACGCCGTTGATGGCCACCACCAGGTGTCCACGCCGGGGCTGCTCAAGGACGGTGAGATCGAGGGTGCGGCCGCCGGGTCCCGCGTGCACCGGGTTGTAGTCGCCGATGGCGGCCGGTTCCTCGGCAAAGCATGAAAGACGGACGGCGCCGCGAAGCCCCTTCGGCGCGCCTACGACGGCCAGACAGACCCAGTCCGGGTGGATGTCAGGAGTCGTCCCCTTCCGCATCGTCCGTCACCTCGCCGGTGCTGCCCCCGCGGCGCTCCGGCATGGGAATGATCTCGGCCTTGCCGAGAAAGACCGCGACCCGGTCCGTGGGCTTGGCGCCCTGTCCGAGCCAGTAGCGAATCCGGTCCTGATCCATGATGACGCGCTCGGGGTCATCGGCAGGCAGCAGCGGCCGGTAGACGCCGACGCGCTCGATGAATCGGCCATCGCGCGGTGAACGCGAATCGGCGACGACGATTCTGTACATCGGGCGTTTCTTGGCGCCGCCACGTGACAGGCGAATCTTCAGGGCCATGAACCGGAACCTCCAGGAGGCTGCATCGCGAATGAGGGAACGCCACTGCCGGAACACCGACCACCATCAAAAAAAGAAGAAGGCGTAAGGCGTCGGCGCCACTACCTAATGGCGACAGGCACCATTGGCAAGCCCAGATTGATCTTTACGACTGCGGGCGGTCTGCCAGAATGGCAGAGCGGGCCAATCAAGCAGGACTGAGATCATCATGTCGGGTGAAGGAACGTTCAAGCCTTTCGATTCGGGGATTGTCCCGCGCTACCAGGAGCCCGCGAGCTTCATGCGCGCCCAGCGTCACCCGGTCTCCAGCCGTCTCGACATTGCCCTTGCGGGCGTGCCGTTCGACACCGGTGTCACCTTCCGTTCCGGCGCCCGCCACGGCCCGGCAGCGGTGCGCGAGGCCAGCCGGCTCATCCGGGCGGTCAATCCGGCAACCAGGGTGGCGCCCTTCGATCTCTGCAACATCGCCGATGTCGGGGATGCGCCGACCCACCCCCTCAAGGTCGAGGAAAGCTGCGACATGATCCAGGCCTTCTTTGCCGGGATCCATGATGCCGGCGCCTGGCCGCTTTCCATCGGCGGCGACCACACGGTGCCGCTTCCCATCCTGCGCGCCATTGCCCGTGACGAACCGCTCGGCCTCTTCCACGTCGATGCCCATGCCGACACCTTCGACAGCTTCATGGGAACGAAGATCAACCACGCCACCTTTGTCCGCCGCGCCGTCGAGGAAGGGCTGATCGATCCGGCGAGGACAGTCCAGGTGGGTCTGCGCGGCACCCGCTACGGCGACGACGACATCGACTACGGCAACGAGGTCGGCATGACCATGGTGCCGATGGACGAGTACGAGGCGATGGGACGGGAGAGTTTCATCGACCTGGCCCGCAGCGTTCTGGGCGACGGACCCTGCTACATGACCATCGACATCGACGGCCTTGATCCGCGGGACTGCCCCGGCACCGGGGTACCGGAGCCGGGCGGCATCTCCATGCGCGACATGCAGGTCATCCTGCGCAGCTTCACCGGGCTCAATGCCGTTGGCGGCGATGTCTGCGAGGTGTCCCCGCCTCACGACCCGGTCGGCATCACCTTCGTCAATGTCGCCAACCTCATGTTCGAAATGGCATGCGTGATGGCCCGCAACAGAAAGAGGAACCCGTGATGCAAACCTGGAATCTCGAAGGCCGCAGGATCGTCAACTGGAAGACCTGCGACTGGCAACCCTATCCTGGACTTGACGGAGCCGAATCCGGGCTTTCCTGGTGCCCCATCCGCGCAGCGCCCGGAGGCAACGAAGGCTACTATCTCCTGAAGGCCGAAGCAGGTTCCGGCGCGGCGCTGCATCTCCACAGTGCCCGGGAAGAGTTCATCATGCTCGAGGGTGAACTCATCGACGGCGATGGCACCGTGCTGCGGGAAGGCGACTGCGTGAGCTATGCGCCGGGAACCCGCCATCGCACCCACTCGCCCGGGGGCTGCACCCTCCTTGCCGGCATCAAGGGCCCGATCTCCACGATCGAGGGGGATGATGAACTGGAGACCATGCGCGAGGGCCGCACGATCGTGAACTGGCGCGACGGCGGCTTTGTGCCCTATCCCTCGCTGCCTGATGATTCCGGCACGATCCAGTGGCTGCCGGTGCGGGCGAGGGCCGAGACCGGAGAAGGGTTCTATCTCATCAGGTTCGAGCCCGGCGACTGCTCGAAGCTGCACGAGCATACCGATTTCGAGGAGTTCGCCATGCTCCAGGGAACCCTGACCGATTGCGACGGAACGACCTACGTCGAGGGCGACTGCGTCAGCCTGCCTCCCGGAAGTTCACACACTTCCCGTTCATTCGATGGCTGCACCGTCGTGGACATGATCTCCGGCCCGTTGCGCATGCTCGAACAGTAAAGGGCTCCCTCGTCATGGCCTCCCCGCAGATCGCTTTCTGGCTGCCTGGCCAGGTCTGCGACAACTGACAAGGGACCGGGAGCCGCCGCAATAGACGCGCCTCGTGTTTCGTCGCATCCTGCTCCACGTGTTATCCATTGTATCCTTGTAAAATGTCCATAGCATGGATAGATTGCAAGGATGATACCGAGAGAGATCGCTCCCGATGTCAGGAGTGCTCTCGGCCGCCAGGCGGCCGTGGCACTCATCGGGCCGAGGCAGGTCGGCAAGACCACACTCGCGCTGGACATGGCCCGGACGCGTGACTCGCTCTACCTCGATCTGGAAGACCGGGACGACCGCAGCCGGCTCTCCGAGCCTCGGCTCTTCCTCGACGCCGTGGAAGATAGCCTTGTCATCCTCGACGAGATTCATCGGCTGCCGGACATCTTCCAGACATTGCGCGGGGTCATCGACAGGGGCCGCCGCAGATCGAAGGGATTGGGCCGGTTCCTCATCCTCGGGTCCGCGTCCATGGACGTGCTGCGCCAGTCGGGAGAGACGCTTGCCGGGCGCATCGCATACGTCGACCTCGCGCCGCTCTCGGCGCTGGAGGTGGAGGATGACCGGAGAGCACGCGAGCGGTTGTGGTTGCGCGGCGGGTATCCGCAGAGCTATCTCGCCCGGAGCGACACCGACAGCATGGCGCTGCGCCGGGACTTCATCCGCACGTATCTGGAGCGTGATGTCGCCATGTTCGGCCCGCGCATTCCCGCCGCCACCCTGGAACGGCTGTGGACGATGCTGGCCCACCTCCAGGGGTCCATGCTTAATGCGTCCACGCTCGCACGGGCGCTGGACGTGAGTGCGCAGTCGGTGACCCGCTACATCGATCTGCTGGTCGACATGCTTCTGGTCCGACGGCTGAGGCCACTGCACGCCAATGTCGGCAAACGCCTTGTCAAGGCGCCGAAGGTCTACGTGCGGGACAGCGGACTGGTGCATGCCCTTCTGGGAATCACCTCACTGGAACAGCTCGCCGGACATCCGGTGGTTGGAGCAAGCTGGGAAGGCTGGGTCATCGAGACGTTGCTCGCCGCCCTTCCGTCACGCGCCATCCCGGGCTTCTACCGGACGAGCGCAGGCGCCGAAATCGATCTTGTGATCGAACACGGCGACGGCACCCTTTGGGCCGTGGAGATCAAGCGCTCCCTTTCCGCCCGGGTCAGCCGCGGCTTCCATATCGCCTGCGGTGATCTGAAGCCGGAACGTGCCTTTGTCGTGCATGCAGGAGACGACCGCTATCCGGTGTCGCGAAGCATTGAGGCCATCAGTGTCCGCCAGCTGGCCGCAGACCTGCGCGACCGCGCCCGCGCCAGGGGTTGAGGAACGGTCGGGAAGAATCAGGCCCGGCCGGTTGCCTTGCCGTCATCGAAGAGGCGTGATCCCCGCTCGTCGATGATCTGCTTTCCCTTGCGAACCGAATTGGTCACGGCATCCTCATGCGTTGAGAACGTGTCGGCGCGGGTGAAGGTGCGTTCCCAGTCGCCATCCTCGCGCTGCTGGATGATGGTGCCGGCGATTCGCCATTGCTGTCCTTCGCGTTCCGGCGCCGGGCGAATGACAAGCTCCTTGTAGGTCAGGGCCTCGTCGCTTCCGGCGGGCCGTTTTTCCTCGCCGCCGGACTGCCCGGTGAGGCTCTTGAGAAAACGCGATACGAACGACGCCATGATCGGCATCCCTGTTGTCCCAATTTCCAGACAACCACCTGGCCGCGGTGAAGTCCACTGTCTCAACCAGAGCCCGAACGGCATGTTGGTCGGACACTGGCCGTCATCGGCATGCTCCCCGGCAGTCCCGGAGATCACCACAAGGCGCATGGATCGACGCGCCGGCCCAGCACATGGCTTGCCATCAGCGTGTCTCACACCGCACGCTCAGTCCGGTGCGTCACCACCAGGATATCGAGACTCCTGATCCGGCCCGGGTTCGGTGGAAGTCGACCGAATCCGTGACCGCGGCCTCAAGCTGACGCGGCAGTTCATCTCCGCTGCACTCCGTGGCGCTGGCACGGCAATCTTCGCGGTGCCGGCGTCTTCATGCAGCACGCAAGCAGAATGCGGCCGCGTGTGTCGACGAACGAGAACTCCCCGCAGATCTTGCGGGCAAGGGCTCTGCGACTGTCAAACTGCTCTTGCAACAGAATCGCGATGATCCGTCTCGCAGATCAGGCCGTGAAGACCGCATTCGGAGGTATCGTAGTCATCGCTTCATTTCGCGCGGGATTTGAACTTCCTGCACGTGACCGGGCTGAACAGCGTCGATCGCCATGCGGATTTCTGTGGTTCGATGGCGCACATATCCCCAACCTGTTGCCATCAGCACGACGTTGGCGAGCCGTCGACCGGTCATATTCTGCTGGTAACGCATGTTCTGATCCGTCGTCACTATGACGTCATAGCCTTCATTCTCGGCCCTGCGGATCAGTTCCCCGTTCTCCAACTGCTCCCACCCCTTCTCTGCTGACCTGTCTACCGCATGGTCAGTCAGATATCGTCGAAGGGGCGCCGGGGTTCCGTGATCAAACAGGACCTTCACGCCGCGGCGGTCTCCTTGAGGGACTCCGTCTCGTGCCGGAGAACGGCGGTTACCTGCCATTCCTTGACCTCAGGAAACCACTCCAGGAAGTCCTTGACGGTGGCACCGCTCTCAAGGTTCTCAAAGAGCGCATACACTGGCACCCGGGTTCCAGTGAAGGCCCAGGCACCGCTGATCTTGCGGGGGTTGCGCTCTACCGCCGGGCAATCCGTCCAGTCAGTCATGGCGTGTTGCTCCCTTCCCTGAGTCTTGATTCATGTGAACTGGTTTCGGACCGCACATCATCGCTTCCAACGCAGTCTGCAACAACTCTCAACTCTGGAAAACGAGTGACCGCATCACGTACGTCAAGCTTGCCAGCGCGGACGTCGAGCCCGCCGGCGACGGCGTCATGGACGGTAACCCGCTTCTGTTCCTCCAGCAGCGCTATCAGTTTTCCTTCCCACTTGTAGCGGTCGATGAGGAGGCCGGTGGTGTGGTCCAGGAAGCAGGCGACGGCCGCTGGTGCGGACAACGGGGACGATCAAGGGAATTCTGAATGGACTGCTCACATCACAAGGCGCGTAGAACGACAAACCGGCCCATGGGGCCGAAGCATGGCAGGATCAGTCGAGTTCGGCTGCGATCAGCTCGGCAAAGGCGCCGCCGCGCACCATCGCCGAGACCGCCTCGATGTCCGGCGCCATCAGGCGGTCCTCGTCCCAGAAGGGCACCCGTTGCCGGATCAGTTCGTGCGCCCGCGCCAAGGTCTTCGAGGTCCGAAGCGGCCGACGGAAATCGATCCCCTGGGCCGCCGCCAGAAGTTCGATGGCGACGATGTCGGCGAGATTGTCGTTCATGCCGGCGAGCCGCCGCGCCGCATGGGTCGCCATGGACACGTGATCCTCCTGGTTGGCCGAGGTCGGCAGGCTGTCGATGGAGGCTGGCAACGCCTTTTGCTTGTTCTCGGCGGCGAGCGCCGCAGCGGTGACATGGGCAATCATGAATCCCGAGTTGACGCCGCTGTCCTCGACAAGGAAGGGCGGCAGCGAACTCATGGTTCCGTTCGTGAGCAGCGCCGTCCTCCGTTCGGACATCGATCCGATCTCGGAGAGCACCAGGGCAAGGATATCGGCGGCCATGGCCACCGGCTGGGCATGAAAGTTACCGCCTGAAAGCACGTCGCCTTCGTCGCAGAACACCAGCGGATTGTCGGTCACCGCGTTGGCCTCGCGCAGCAGCACATCGCCGACCGATCGCAGATGATCGAGGCAGGCGCCCATGACCTGGGGCTGACACCGCAGCGAATAGGGGTCCTGTACCCGATCGCAGTCCTCGTGCGACTTGCGGATCTCGCTGCCGTGCAGGAGACCGAGGTAGACGGACGCGACCCTGGTCTGCCCCACCTGCCCGCGCGCTTCGGAAATGCGCGGGTCGAAGGGCGTGTCGGCACCGAGCGACGCATCGACCGAAAGGGCGCCGGCGACGACGGCCGTTGCAAAATTGCCTTGCGCCCGGATCAGGCCATCAAGCGCCAGCGCCGTCGAGACCTGCGTTCCGTTGAGCAGTGCCAGGCCCTCCTTGGCGGCAAACGCCACAGGCTCGAGGCCGATGCGCGCGAGCGCCGTGGAGGCCGGCACCGTCTCGCCATCCATGCGCACCTCGCCGTAGCCCATGAGAACGGCGCTGAGGTGAGCCAGAGGGGCCAGATCGCCGGATGCGCCGACCGATCCCTTGGCCGGAATGACGGGGAGCGCATCGTGGTTGTAGAGCCGGACGAGCGCCTCGATTGTCGTTCGCTGGCACCCGGAAAGTCCAAGGGCGAGTGCGTTGATCTTGAGCGCGAGAACCAGTCTCACGACGGGATCGGGCAGGGGGGCACCGGTGCCGGCAGCGTGGCTCAGGACGATGCGTCTCTGCAGGTCGTTGATGCGGTCGCGCGAGATCGCAGTCCGCGCGAGACTGCCGAAGCCGGTGTTGATGCCGTAGACCCTGGCGTCGCCCGCGGCAACATCGAGCACGAGCCTTGCAGAACGCTCGACTTCGGCCCAGGCCCGCTCGTCGACGGCCATGGCAAGACCGCCTGAGCGAAGGCGCTCGATGTCCGGGAGCATCAGCGTTCCCGGCATCAGGGTCAGGGTCTCGGGCATAGGTCCCTCCTCAAGCCCGCGTTCGCCGGCCGTGTGACGCGGGTGGTCAGACCGGATCCATCAGCGAGATGGCTTCGGCCATGGCGATGGTCTCCAGCTGGTAGGAGAAATCGGCGGCACTGTCGTCCTCGAGAACACTGAAGAATGCCACCACCGTCCCGCTGTCCGGATCGACGAAGAGGAACTGGCCGCCCCAGCCGCCGTGGCCGACCCAGCGGCCGTTGGTGCGCATCTGGTTGCCGTAGGTGATGTGGTCGGCCGGTGGCGCGTAGCGCGGACCGGTCTGGGCACGGGTGGCCCCGATGAAGGCCTCGCTGCCGATCTTCTCGCCGTGTATGCCAAGGCCGCCGCGAACGAAGATGAGACCATAGCGCGCCAGGTCGCGGGCGCTCATCGAAACACCGCCGTTGAGGTTGGGCACGCCGTCACGGTCGCACGAGAGCCAGAGCGCGTCCTGGATTCCGGCACCCTCGGCGATGTCGATGAAGTGCTGCCTGAGCGGTCTCTTCTCCACCCTCTCCGCGACCCAGCCGACGACGTCAGTGTTCGCCGACTTGTACTGCGGCTCGCCAGACGGGTTCGCGAGGTCATCGCTTGCGATGCCGCAGAGGAACGACCTGTTGGAGGGCTCTTCCTGGCCTTCAGCCGGGAGGCGCCAGCCCATGGCGACTCCATGGTCGGCGAGTGCCGTCGTCATCGGATCGGAATAGTCCTCCGCGTAGTCGTTGACGATGTTCATGTCCATGACGTCCTGGACCGTCGCGTCGGCATAGCCGCTGCCGATTTCCGGCAGGTGATCGCCGACGCGTGAGAGCATGTCGAGACGTCCTTCCTCGACGAGGCGGCCGATCAGCAGATTCATCGCCGTCTTCGAGATGGACATGACCGTGTGGGGACGATGGGGACCGAAGTCGGGCGCGTAGGCCTCGAACACGAGCTCGTCGTGACGCAGCACCACCATGGCGGAAAAGAAGGTGGTCCCCGTCAGGCGCCGGACCTCGGGCATGTCGCCGATTCGCCGGTCGATCCGCCGGTTGAGTGTCAGAACCCTCGGACTTCTGAGGAAGAGGCCGTAGCGCGCCTGCCGCCAAAGATTGTGGAATCCCTGACGCCGGTTGCTGGAGGTGACCCATGCTTCCCGCTGATCCGGGCCGACAACGAGATCGGGATTGGCCATGATGGTGCTCATCGAACGTCTCCTCTCGGGACCACTTCGTGGCCCGGTTCTTCCGGTTCGTCATCGATCATCTCCGGTGGAAAACCGGGAGCGTGAATCGAGACGCCACAGGCCTCCTCGAGCCTGCGGATGATGTTGGGCGACCATTCCCTCGGGCCGTACCGCGCCTCGCCATCCTGGAAGATCTCGACCAGCTTCGGCGCAATCTCGACAGGCACCCCGGCCCGTTCGGCGACCTGTCCGAAGATACCGATATCCTTCGACACCAGGTCCATGGTGAAGTTGATGTCGCGGCTGCCGTTGAGGATGACCTGGCTTTCGGTCTCGTGCACGAACGAGTTGCCCGAGGAAATGCGGATGGCCTCGTAGGTGGTGGCAAGGTCCATGCCGGCCATCTTCGAGGTGACCAGAGCTTCAGAGAGGGAGACGAGATTGGCCGTTGCCAGGTAGTTGGTGACCACCTTGAGAATGGATGCTGATCCCAGCGGGCCGGTGTGAAGGATGCGCCGGCCCATTGCCTTCAGCAGAGGCAGCATGCGCTCGAAGACGCCGCGCTCGCATCCGGCGAAGATGGCGATGTTGCCGGTCGCCGCCCTGTGACATCCACCGGAGACGGGACAATCCACCGCGTCTGCACCTCCTGCCTCGACAAGCGCTCCGAGACGGCGGACCTCCGCTTCGTCGGTCGTGCTCATTTCCGCCCAGATGCTTCCGGGGCGAAGGCCGGCGAGGATTCCGTCGTCTGCCTCCATGACCCTGGCCGAGGCGGCAGGAGACGGCAGGCACGTGATCACCACGTCGCAGGCGCGGGCCATCTCCCGTGGGCTCTCCGTCCAGGCGGCGCCGTTCTCCAGGAAGGGCTGTGCGGCATCACGGTCAAGGTCCCTCACCACGAGTTCGAACCCGTTGCGCTGGAGGCTACCCGCCAGCTTGCCTCCCACATTGCCCAACCCGATGAAACCGACCTTCATGATGGGGAGCTCCGCGACGCGATCACCAAATCCTGCACCGCCGGCAGACCGGTGTCGAGACGATCTGCCCCTTGCACCACTGCCGGCCGGCGTCCCTTGACCGGCGATGGAGCGGACCATGACAATGGCATGAGACAGGGAGGGACCATTGAGCGACGAGCGCGACATCTTCTGGGACGAGCGGGACCTTCCCGGACCCACACGCGATCCATCGCGGCTCAAGCGTGACATGGACCGGTGGGGGTACTGCATGATTGCCGAGGCGGTGCCTGACGACACGCTGCGGGTCATGCGCGAGCGCCTCGAGGAGCTCGCCGAGACCGAGGCGGGAATGGGCGACCATGTCTTTTCCGACCGGGTCAATGCCGCCGACAGCAACAACCAGTGGGTCCTCATGCTCATCAACAAGGACGAGATCTTCCTGCACGCCGTCGACCAACCCGACACCCGGCCGATTCTCGAGCACGTTCTGGGTCCAGAGTACCTGCTGAGTGAATCGTCCGCTCATCTCACCCGCCCGGGCAATCCGGCGATGGCGCTCCACACGGACCAATGGTGGATGCCGCCAACCGTGATGCCGGGAGAGCGTCACCAGCCCGGCGGCACGATCACCCGCGAGGGCGCGGTTCAGGGGCCCTTGAGGAAGGCGACGCAGGCGATTGCGGCGCCCATGGTCGCCCAGACCATGCTCTTCGTCTCGGATTTCACGGAGGCCAACGGCGCCACCCGCCTGGTGCCGGGGAGCCACATGACCGGCAGCCAGCCGGACCAGTCCGTGCCTCACGCGGTCCCCTCGGTCGCCGCCGAAGGACCCGCCGGCACGATCGCGATCTGGGAGGGCCGCACGTGGCACTCGGCGGGCCCCAACACCTCGAACGAGACGCGATACGGCATGCCGACGCTCTACGCCGCACCCCAGATGCGGACACTCATGAACTTCACGCTCGGCACCCGTTCGGGAGTCGTGGATGAAGCACCGGACCGCCTGCGCCAGCTTCTCGGGTTCAGGGTCTGGATCGGCTACGGCTCGACCGGCGAAATGGGCGCCCGGTGGGCCCGTTCAGGCGACGCCATCGCCGCCGACATGGAGAGCCGCAACACCGGTGAACCCGCTGTTGCGCACGCGGATTGAGGAGCCGCCACCGGTGCTGTGGGTGAATTCGTCATCCCCTGTGCGACAGGTGCGCTCCACTCGTTTACACATGGTTGGTGAACGCAACGGATGAAAGCGATGCCACGGTCAGCGGTGCAGCCTGCCGAGGAGCCCGATCAAAGCGTCCCCGAGCTTCGTTCCGCGACCGTCTATTCCGGCAGACGCACGATCGAGGCGCCGGTCATCGACCTGCCGCCGGACATGAAGCCGAACACGCGGCTCAGGATGGACGGCCTGGAGTTCCTGTCGAAGATTCCTTCGGGTGCGATTCCTGTCGCCTTCCTTGATCCGCAGTACCGGGGAGTGCTGGACAAGCTGGCCTATGGCAATGAAGGCAAGCAGCGCGGCCAGAAGCGGGCCGCACTGGTGCAGATGTCGGAAGACGACATAGGCCGATTCATCCGTGGCATCGACCGGGTCCTGATCCCTTCCGGCCACCTCTTCCTGTGGGTGGACAAGTTCCACCTGTGCCAGGGGATCGGGCGATGGCTGGAGAAGACACGCCTCGACATCGTCGATCT